>JAUZEX010000376.1 GCA_030838815.1 Actinomycetota bacterium | reverse complement strand
CGCCCTGGGTGTGCTGTCCAAGCGGCACCGGGTCTTCACCGAGGACGAGGTCAACTTCCTCCAGGCCATCGCCAACGTGCTCGCCACCGCCGTCGAGCGGGCCGAGGAAGAGAAGAGACTGTGGGACGTCCGGGAAGGCGAGCGCGGCCGGATCGCCCGCGACCTGCATGACGAGGCCCTGCGGGATCTCGCCTACGCCCTGGCCGAGACCCATCGGGCCCGAGCCTCGGACGACCCAGACGCCATCGGCCATCTCGACCGGCTGATTCCCACCCTGCAGCGGGTCGGGCAGCAGTTGCGAGCGGTGATCTACGACCTCCGCCTGGGAGCGGAGCTTGACACGCCCTTCCCGGAGCTGCTGGAGGCGCTCGTCGGGCTCCACCGGGCCATGGCCGACGAGTGCGACATCGAACTGGACGTTGGGGACGGCCTTCCCGCCGGCCCCCTCGGGCACACCGGTACACAGGCTCTGCGGATCGTCGGCGAGGCCCTCACCAACGCCCGACGCCATTCGGGGGCATCCCACATCCGGGTCAGGATGTGGGGCTCGAGCGCCCGGTTGTGGGCCGAAGTGGCCGACGACGGCCGCGGGTTCGATCCCGAGATGGGGCCGGGTCCGGGGCACGGCGGAGGGATCAAGGGGATGCGCGAGCGGGCCACCCTCCTGGCCGGAGATCTCCAGATCAGGAGCGAAGTGGGAACGGGCACGAAGGTCCGCCTGGAACTCCCCCTTCGGAAGCACCCCGAGGAGGCGGCCGAACCGGTGCGGATCCTGCTGGTGGAGGACCACACCGCCGTCCGCGAGGCCCTGGCCGCCGCCTTCGAGCGAGAAGCCGGCTTCAAGGTCGTCGGCCAGGCCGCCTCGCTGGCTGAGGCCCGCAGGATGCTCGAAGAGATCGACGTGGCGGTCGTCGACCTGGCGCTACCGGACGGCTACGGCGGGGACCTTATTCCGGCCTTGCGGGAGGCGAGCCCTCAGTCGCAGGTCCTCATCCTGACTGCCAGCCTCGACCGGACGAACATCGCTCGGGCCGTCGAGAACGGTGCCGCGGGGGCCCTGAGCAAGACGGCCAACCTCGACGAAGTGGTCGACTCGGTCCGGCGGTTGCGAGCCGGCGAGGCCCTCCTCCCCTTGGCCGAGGTGGTGGATCTGCTCCGCTCCGCCGAACGCCAGCGCCAAGAGGAGCAAGGCAGCCGGCAGGCCGTCGCCCGGGTGACTCCAAGGGAGCGAGAAGTCCTCCAAGCGCTGGCCGACGGCCTCGACAGCCAGGCAATCGCCGATCGGCTGCACATCACGGTCCGGACCGAGCGAAACCACATCGCCAGCATTCTGACCAAGCTCGGGACGCATTCCCGGCTACAGGCGCTCATCGTCGCCTTCCGCTACGGAATCGTGGAGATCCGGTAAGCCCCTGGGGCAAATTGCTCACGCGGAGGAGGGCCGGATCACTCATGACGGGCGGTAGTCGGCAGCGGGATGATGCGGAGACATGTCCCACGACGGCGGAACCGTGGTCGACGGCCCGGAGCCGCCGCTAACCCCCGGTGACCACTGTTGTGCCCTCTACTTCGGTGGGCGCGAGCGCACCGCCGTCCTGGCGCCATACCTGCACGCCGGTCTGGCTGCCGGCGGAAAGTGCCTGTGCGTCGTCGACACCTCGGATCAGCCCGACCTGATCGCCGGCATGGCGGCCAGCATCGACATCAACGCTTGCATCGCGACGGGACAACTCGAGCTCATCCCCGCGGCCAAGTCGTACCTGCGAGGTGGCTCATTCTTCCCCGAGGACATGGTCGAGTTCTGGGAGGAACGCCTGAAGGGCGTCTTCGCTCGCGATCACTTCGGGGTCACCCGGATCGCGGGCGTCATGACCGGGACGGTGGAAGCGGCCGATGACCGCAGCGACGTCGCCATCTACGAGAGCGAGCTCAACCGCTTGGCGGCCCGCTATCGCGTGACGATCTTGTGCCTCTACGACATCAGGCTTGTCGGGGGCAGCATCATTCCGGACCTTCTGAGGACCCATCCCAAATTGATGGTCGGCGGCCTTGCGCTCGATAACCCCCACAGTCTGGCCCCTGATGAATATCTCATGGCACAGCAGGAACGTCGCCACGGGTGGACAGCTCTCACTGACCTAGAACGCCGCCTGGCAGAGCATCTCGCCCAAGGCCTCTCCATTCCGGACGCCGGCCGGCACCTGTCGCTGGACCGTCCCACCCTCGACCGCCATCTTCACCGGCTCTTCCGGAAGCTCCAGGTCACGTCCCGCGACGACGTCGTCCGCATCGTTCTCGGGCGGAGGCGGAGCCAGTGACACTCCCCCAGCCGATCCGCAGGGCCTACTAGAGGCGTCTCATACTGATGGGCGTCGATTCCCGGAAATCGGAATTCGAGGGGTTCGCGGCTCTGGCTCGCGGGTAGCCGGGGGCCTATGGCGAACGCGGAGGGACGGGTCCACCGGCAGGGGACGGGCTGACACCAGGCCCCGATGGGTCCGTTGTCAGCTCGGTAACACGCCATGGAGGAGCGCTGGTTTAAGCACGCTGTCATCTATTCGCTCGACGTCGAGACGTTCCAGGATTCGAATGCTGACGGAGTCGGCGACATCCCCGGTCTGATCGCCCGGCTCGATTACCTGGCCCGGCTCGGCGTGACCTGCATCTGGCTTCACCCGATCCACCCCACACCAGACCGGGACGACGGCTACGACGTCGCCGACTACTACGGAGTCAACCCCCGCATCGGAACCCTCGGCGATTTCGTCGAGCTGTTGCAACGGGCGAAGAATCGCGGTATCCGGGTCATGATCGACCTCGTCGTCAACCACACCTCCGATGAGCACCCGTGGTTCCAGTCGTCGAGATCGAGCCCTGACTCGCCCCACAGGGACTGGTACGTCTGGTCCGATGCGAAGCCGGCACATCTGACCGACGGCGTGGTCTTCCCCGGTGTGCAGGAACAGACCTGGACGTGGGACGACCAGGCCCGAGCCTGGTACCACCACCGCTTCTACGACTTCCAACCCGATCTCAACTGGGCCAACCCCGACGTGCGCCTCGAGATGGCCAAGATCATCGGCTTCTGGCTCCAACTTGGCGTCAGCGGATTCCGCCTGGACGCCGCGCCGTTCATCGTTGAGGATCCGAGACCCGACCGGACCGACTCGCCCCGGGAGTACCGGTTGTTCGACACCCTGCGCGACCACATCAGCTGGCGACAGGGAGACGTCGTTGTGCTGGCTGAAGCCAACGTCGACCGCGGGGAGATCCCGGAGATCTTCGGCGACGGCCACCGTCTGCACATGCTGTTCAACTTCGCCCTCAACGAACGCATTTTCCTCGCCCTCGCCCGTCAGTCCGCAGCCCCGATCCGGGAGGCGCTGAATTGGATGCCGGACATCGCCGACTCGTGCGGCTGGGCCACGTTCCTCCGCCTCCACGACGAGGTGGACCTCTCCCGCCTCAGCCCGGGTGAACGGCTCGAGTGCTTCGCCGCTTTCGGGCCCGACCCGGAGATGCAACTCTACGACCGCGGGATCCGTCGCCGTCTCGCTCCCATGCTGGGCGGAGACCGCCGGCGCATCGAGCTCGCCTACGCCCTCCAGTTCTCCCTCCCGGGGACGCCGGTGCTCCGCTACGGCGAGGAGATCGGCATGGGCGACGACCTCCGGCTCCCGGAGCGGTACTCGATCCGCACGCCAATGCAGTGGTCAGAGCGGCCCAACGCCGGCT
>JAUZEX010000357.1 GCA_030838815.1 Actinomycetota bacterium | reverse complement strand
CCGCGCCCACCACCGGACCGGCGCCGGCGGCCGGCTTCGGGCGGAGGCCGCCGTCGGGCGCCGTCCAGCGATCAGCGTGGTGTTGCCCAAAGCAGTCTCCGAGCCAAGGATGTCGGGGGCGGCGGTTCGCCTCCGATTATTGTTGGCCGATCACCCGTCCTGGAGGAGGAGCCCTTGCAGCGACGCGCTGACCGGCCGCCTGTCATGGCCTCCCCGCAGGCTCCGGTCACCGATTCGCCGGTGGTGGAAACCGACCCGGACCTGGTGGTCGTCGAGGCCGAACCGGAGGCCGCTTTCCGGCCCGGAGCCTTGGTTCTGGACTGGGCCCGCCTCGCCGCCCGGCCGTTCGGGATCTACCTCGCGTCGCGGTTCGTCGTGCTGATCGGGATCTGGTTCGCTTCCCGTATCAACCCGCCGATCAGCGTCGGCAGCTCGCTCACCGGGTGGGACGGCGCCTGGTACATGCAGGTGGCCGATCAGGGGTATCCGCACGTTCTGCCGCACCTTCCCACCGGGGCCGTCGCCCAGAACAACACGGCCTTCTTCCCCCTCTACCCGCTGACCGTCCGGGCGGTGAGCCTCCTCGGGTTCTCCACCCGAATCTCGGGTCTGCTGGTGGCCGGCGCCGCCGGTCTGGCCACCGTCCTCCTGCTGTGGCTGCTGCTGCGCCGGGTGTGGGACGCCGATGCCGCCGACCGGGGCGTCGCCCTGTTCTGCTTCTTCCCCGGCGCCATGGTGTTGTCGATGACGTACTCCGAGCCGCTCATGTTGGCGTTGGTGCTCGGCTGCCTCCTGGCCCTCCACTCGCGGCAGTGGCTGGTGGCCGGCGTGCTGGCCGGGCTGTCCACGGCCTGCCGGCCCAACGCCATGGCCCTCGTGCTGGCCTGCGGCTGGGCCGCGGCGGTGGCCATCAAACAGCGGAGGGAGTGGCGCTCGTTGGTAGCGCCCCTGCTCGCCCCCACCGGCTTTGTCGCTTTCCAGGGCTTCCTGTGGGCCCGCACCGGCGCCGTGGACTCGTGGTGGAAGACCCAGAACCAGGGTTGGGGCGAGAAGCTGTCCGTCACCGCCACCTGGGACCGCATCGACGCCACGATCCACCAGCCCCTCCACGACGTGAACCTCACCCTGGCGGTGGCCGGGACGGTCGTGGTGGCCGTCACGCTCGTCTTCCTCTGGAAAGCGAAGCTGCCCGGCCCGGTCGTCGCCTACGGCCTCGGCGTCGTGGTCCTGGCCCTCCTCTCCCAGACGCTCGGGGCCCGGCCCCGCTTCGTCCTCACCGCCTTCCCGTTGGTGGTGGCGCCGGCGCGGTTCGTGCGGGGGATCGCTTTCACGACCCTGGTGGCCTGCATGGCCACCGTGCTCGGCGCCTTTACCGTGCTGTCGCTGTGCAGCCTGCTGGCCACACCCTGACGGGCAATGTGCCGGTAACCGTGCTGGAGGTCGAGGAGCCGAAACAACGGGAGCGTCCCCGTCCCGCCCATCGAGACGTCCCGCTTTCCCTGCTGGCGCTCGCCATACCCGTCGCCGTGCTTCTGGCCCGGCTGCTCATCGCCATGCCCCGACCCTTCATCTCCGGCGGGGACACCGGCTTCATCGAGCTCGGCATCCGCAAGGCCCTGAGGGGGAGGGCCACCCTCGGGCCCTACTCCCGGTTCGGGTGGTTCCACCCCGGGCCGGCCCTCTACTACCTGTTCGCCCCGGTCTACGCGCTGGCCGGCTCGCGGTCCCGGGCGTTGTTCCTCGATGCCTGGTTGCTCAACGGCGGCTGCGCGCTCGGGGTCGTCCTGCTCATACGCCGCCGGTTGGGGGAGGTCGCCGCCCGCCTGACGTCGGCCCTGGTCGGCGTGTGGATGGTGGCGGTCGGCTTCGCCGAGTTCCTCAATCCGTGGAACCCGTCGTTGCTGGCCCTACCCCTGCTTTTCATGCTGTTCCTGGCCGCCGACGCCGCGGCGGGCTCGGTGTGGTCGCTGGTCCTGGCCTTCCTGGTCGGCTCCTACCTGGTCCAGACCCATCTCGCCGTCCTCCCCCTGGTCGGAGTCGTGCTGGGCGCGACGCTGCTCGCCTGGGGACAGGGCGCCCGCGGGCGGTTGAAGGTGCACGCCCGGCCCCTGCTGGTCGGCGTCGTCGGTGTCGCGGTGCTGTGGGCCGGGCCGGTGGTCCAGCAGTTCACCAACTCGCCGGGCAACCTCGGGGAGATCGCCTCCTTCTTCCGTCATCCGCCCGCGGCTGCCGGGACGGGTGGCCATGGCATCAGGGCCGCGGCCGGCGCGGTGACCGCCCACGCCACGGTGATGCCCCTCGGCCGCCCGGCCGACCTGGGCCTGCACGGCGGGCGACTGGCGCTGGCCACCGTCGTCGCCCTCCTCGGGGTCGGCGTGGCCGTTCTGGCCTGGCGGCGATCCCGGTTCCTGGCCTGGCTCGCCGCCCTGACACCGCTCAGCCTCGCGATCGCCGTGGCGGCGACCACCAGGGTGGTGAATGACCTTCTCCCGTACCTGTTCTTCTGGACCGCGCCGCTCATCCTTCCCGCCCTGGTGGCCGCCGGCGCCTGGTTCTTCACCCGCGCCTCGAACGGTCCGCCCGGCCCCCGGAACCATCGGCGTCGGGCGGTCGCCGTCGGCACCGGCATCGCGGTCGTGCTCACCATGGCGGCCGCCACCCGGGCCGCAATCCGCCAGCCCACCGCCACGTTCTTCGCCTCACCCGACGCCGTCCCGACCGCCAGGCTCATCGAGCGCCGGGTGGGGCCCCGGACGCAGGTCTTCACCCTGCAGGCGGACGGGCACTTCGAGGTCGCGGCCGTCTTCCTCCAGCTGGAACGGGACGGCTACCGCTTCCGGGTCCTGCCGCCGTTCGACACGGTGATGACCGACGCCGGTCGGCGCCGAGCCACGATCCCGCTCCTGGTCACGCTCCGCACCGCCTCCCCGGCCAACGTCCCCCTGGCCGGGGAACACTTCGGCACCGTCGGCGAGCTCGAGGTCTGGGCCGACCACCGGCCGGGCGAGATCGTGGGCGGATAGCGGAGGGGACGGGTCTCGACCGGTCCGGTTGTCTCGGCGCCTGCCGTCACCGGGAAACGCCTATCGGGCGCCACGGATCTTCACGGCGGTCTCGGCCAGGGCCAGCATTTCCCGGTCGCCGGCGCTGTCGCCGTAGGCGTAGGCGATGACGAGGGCGTCGCCGCGCCACTGGCGGAGGCGGGCGACTTTTTCCGGGCCCCGGCAGTTGGCGCCCACCAGCCGGCCGGTCAACCGGCCGTCGGCGTCGACCTCGAGCCGGGTGGCCAGCACGTCGTCGAAGCCGAGGCGGCGGCCGATCGGGGCCACGTAGAGCTCCGGGGAGGCGGACACCAGCACGAGTTCATGCCCTTCGCTCCGGTGCCAGTCGACCCGGGCCCGCACGTCGGGGCGCAGGCCGTGGGCCACGACGTGGTCGGCGTACGACTCGGCCGCCTCGGCCAGTTCCGCCAAGGGCACCCCGGTCAGTACCCGGCTGAGCACGGCGGCCTTGGCCACGTCACGGTGCGGGCCGCCGAGGGCCGCGGCGCGGGCCAGCGGCAGCGAGGAGACCACCAGCGCCCGGTAGGCCCGGTCCCGGCCGACGGCACGGAGGAGGAAGGGCAACAGCGTGTCCCGCCGGGTGAGCGTGCCGTCGAGATCGAAGGCGGCCAGCGGGCGCCGCGGAGGAGCGCTGTCCTCCGACCGCTCGAGGGCCGATTCCGGGGATCCGGCTCCGGGGTCGCTCATGCCTTCATGCGGCGCCACAAGGGACGGGGGAGATGGCGCATCCCGCTCATCACGAACCGCAGCGGCGCGGGCGCCCAGATGGTGTCGGAACCCTTCTCCAGGCCCCGCACCACCGCGTCGGCCACGGCGTCGGGCGTCGTGGCCAGCGGCGCCGGCGCCCGGCCGGCGGTCATCTTGGTGTGGACGAAACCGGGTCGGACGACGACGACCTTGGCGCCGGTGCCGACCAGGCTGTCGCCGAGGCCCTGGCAGAAGGCGTCGAGGCCGGCCTTGGAGGAGCCGTAGACGAAGTTGGCCCGCCGGGCCCGTTCGGCGGCCACCGACGACAGCACGAGCAGCGTGCCGTGGCCCTGGGCCCGGAGGCGGCGGGCGACGGGGAGGGCGACGGAGGCGGCGCCGACGAAGTTGGTCCGGAGCACGGCCAGCGCCGCTTCGGTGTCGCGCTCGGCCTGCTCCTGGTCGCCGAGGACGCCGAAGGCCAGGAGGACGAGGTCGAAGTCGCCGTGGCGGGCGAAGAGGTCGTCGACGAAGGCGTCGTGGCCCTCGGTGGCCAGGGCGTCGAAGGCCACGATCTCGACGGTGTCAGCTCCGGCGGCCCGGAGGTCGTCGGCGGCCGGCTTGAGGGCCTCGGGGTCGCGCCCGGCCAGCACCACCGTCTTCGCCCGGCGCGCCACCAGCCGGCGGGTGATGGCCAGCCCGATCTCCGAGCTCCCGCCGAGGAGCAGGACGGACTGCGGTGATCCCAGGGCGTCGTTCACGATGCTCCCTCGTCGCGGATGGTCATGTGCTGCCCGCCATGGTCGGCCGGTCATGGCCGATCCGGGCCGGTCAGGTGGAGGCGCCGGGCCAGGTCGGACCGCAGCACCCCGTCGGGGTCGACCCGCCGCTGCACCGCCCGCCACTCGTCCAGCCGGGGGTACATGACCGGGAGGAGCTCGGGGCGGAGGCGGGCGTCCTTGGCCAGATACACGCGTCCGCCGGCCGCGGCGACGAGCTCGTCGAGCCCGTCGAGCAACTGCGCCAGTCCCGGTGCGGCGGCGGGGATGTCGAGGGCCAGGGTCCAGCCGGGGGCGGGGAACGACAGCGGCCCCGGGTCGGAGGGGCCGAACCGCTTGAGGACGGCCAGGAACGAGGCCGAGCCGGCGGAGCTGAGGCGCTCCACCGCCGTCCGCAGCGCCGCCTCCCCGGACGGGCCGAAGGGCACGACGAACTGGTACTGGACGAACCCGAGGGCGCCGTAGATGCGGTTCCAGCCCGTCATCCCGTCGAGGGGGTGGAAGAAGGCGTGGAGCGGCACGATGCGGCCCCGCTCCGACCGGGGCGCCTTGCGGAACCAGGCCTCGTTGAAGGCCCGGACCGTGAGGCGGTTGAGCAGCCCGGGCGGGACCCACGGCGGGGCCGAGAGCCGTTCCGGCGGACCGAAGGCCAGCGCCCGCTCCGGGCGGCGGTCGGCGGCCGGCAGGTCGTCGAGGACGGCGTGGTCGCCCCGGGTCAGCACCGACCGCCCGAGGGTCCGGCCCCGGGCCAGGCAGTCGATCCAGGCCACCGAGTAGCGGTAGCCGTCGTCGCCCGACTCCATGCGGGCCAGGGCGTCGTCGAGGTCGGCGGCCCGTTCGGTGTCGACCCGGATGCGCGAGGTCTCGACCGGCGTCAGGCGGAGGGTGGCGGACGTCACGACGCCGGTCAGGCCCATCCCGCCGGCGGTGGCCCAGTACAGCTCGCGGCGGAAGCTGTTCATTTCCGGGGGACACCCCCGAGCCCCCGGGTGGTCGGCGTCGCCCTTGGGGTCGAGTTCGAAGCGCCCCGCCGGCGCGGCCAGCGTGAGCGACGAGACGTGCTCGGCGAAGCTCCCGTCCCGATGGTGGTTCTTGCCGTGGATGTCGGCGGCGATGGCGCCCCCGACGGTCACGTGGCGCGTCCCCGGCGTGACGGCCGGGAACCAGCCGAGGGGCACGAGCGTCCGCATGAGCCGGTCGAGGCTGACGCCCCCGCCGGCGGTGACCGTCCCGGCGACGAGGTCGACGGCCTCGATGCGGTCGAGGCCGGTCCCGTCGAGGACGGCGCCGCCGGCGTTCTGGGCCGCGTCGCCATAGCTGCGCCCGAGACCCCGGGCGATGACGCCCCGCTCGGGAGGCGAAGCAAGGGCATCGGCGGCGTCGCCGGGCCGTTCGAGGCGGACAAGCCGTGCCGCGGTGGGCGCCGTGCGGCCCCAGCCGGTGAGCAGTGATAAGGGGCGGCGCCCGTCGGAAGGTTCGAACCTGCGCTCCTCCGTCGCGCCATGCGCGACGGAGGAGCGCAGGTTGGCGGCGGCGGACGGGAGCGAGTCGCCAGGCGCCTCGGGGGCGGCGGACGGGGGCGATTCGCCGGGCACCCGGGGGGCCTCGGCGGGCTCCGCCCTCAGCGGCTCCGCCTCAGGCGGCATACACGCCGGCGGCGAACAGCCCCACCCACACGAGGCCCAGCACCTGCAGGGCCCGGTCGCTGATCACGATCTCCTCCGGCGCTCCGCCCCGACCGGCGTCGAGCAGGAGGGCGTAGCGGAGGAGAGCCATGACGAAGGGGATGATCGACAGCTGGAACAGCACCGGGTCGTTCGCCACCTTGGCCTTCTCGAAGGCCCACAGGCAGTAGGCGGTGATGGCCACTCCTGAGGACACCGCCCGCACGTAGCCGAGGTAGGCGAGCGAGTAGGTCTCCAGGGTCGACCGGTGGGCGCCCCGCCCGTCCCGCAGGTCGACGTGTTCGGCGTGGCGCTTGCCGGCCACGATGAACAGCGATCCGAACGAGGCCACGATGAGGAACCAGTTGGAGATCGGCACGTGGGCCGCGACGCCGCCGGAGATGGCCCGGAGCACGAACCCGGACGCGACCGCGGCGAGGTCGACGACGGCCATCTCCTTCAGCCACAGGCTGTAGGACAGCGTGATGACGGCGTAGAGGGCGAGGATTCCGGTGACACGGGGCGCGCCCCACAGGGCGGGGAGGCCGGCGCCGAGGACCAGGAGGGCGACGCCGGCCAGACGGGCCGTCCCGACCGTCACCGTGCCGGCCGCCACCGGCCGCAGCCGCTTGCGGGGGTGGAGCCGGTCGGCCTCGGCGTCGAGGGCGTCGTTCATGAGATAGGTGCCGGACGAGACGAGGCACCAGGCGGCGAAGGCGCCGAGGACGGGCGCCAGTGCCCGGGGCGTGATCGAGATCCCGGCCGCCCCCGGGGCGGCGAAGACGAGCACGTTCTTGACCCACTGGCGTGGCCGGACCGCACGCACCAGGCCCCAGGCGAGCGAGCCCCGGAAGCCCGAGGGGCGCTCGGGGAGCCCGGTGGGGGCGACGGGCGTCGGTGGGGTGAC
>JAUZEX010000346.1 GCA_030838815.1 Actinomycetota bacterium | reverse complement strand
CTCGGCCTCGGCCTGCTCCTGTTGGCCGACCTGGCCGGAGGCGCAGCGGCGGTCGTCGCCCGGGCCAGCGGCCCGGAGGCTCCTTCGGTCCGCCCCCCGTTGGCGCCGGCCCCGGCGACGAACGCCGCCCCTTCGGACGCCGGGTCATCCGACTGCGGCACCGGCACCGCCACGGCCCGGGCGGTGCTCGACCAGACCGGGACCGGCTACGTCCTGCGGGCGACCGTGGTCAACGACAGCAACCGGACGGTGGAGCTGGACCGGCTGGCCGTGCGGGCGGTGTACGCCGAAGGTGCCCGCACCTTCATCGCCGCCGCCTCCGGCCACTGGATCTCCCCCGGCGTGGCCGGGACCGACTTCGCCCTCCCCGACAGCGCCTGGCCCGTCCGCCCGGTCAGCTTCGCCGTCACCGATTTCGTCTTCCACACCGCCGGCCGGCCGGGCTGCGTCGCCCGCTGAGCCGCGCCGCTCGTCAGCGCCGGGCGCGAACGACCGGCGCGCCGAGCCCGGCGAGCACGAACGTCGTCACTTCGGTCGTCACCCGCTCCGTGTCGAGCCGGTTGTCGGCCACCAGAAAGTGGGCGGCGGCGGTCGTGATCGCGCCGTAGAGCGCGGACGCCGTGGTCTCCGGATCGCCGACCGGCCGGAGCGAGCCGTCGGCCTCGCCCTCGGCCAGGAGCCGGCGGACGGGATGGTGGAACGCCGCCTGGATGGCGGCGGAGATCTCGGGGATGCGCCCCGCCCGCCCGAGGTCGGCCAGCAGCGCCCGGCAGGTGGCGGGGTGACGGGCCATGACGTCGATCTTGGCCCGGACCACCGCCGCCAGCCGGTCGCGGGCCGGCGCCACCCCGGAGGAAGCCACCGCCACCACCTGGGCCATGTCGACCAGCATGCGGCGCAGGAGCCAGGCGAGGATGTCCTCCTTGCCGGCGAAGTAGTAGTACAGCGTGGCCCGGGGGATGCCGGTCGCCTCGGCCAGGTCCTCGATGCGGGTCTGGTCGAAGCCCTGGTCGGCGAACACCCGCGCCGCGGCGTCCAGTCGCTCGGCCATGCCCTCCGGAACTGCTCGCATGACGGTGTCCCCCAAACGAATTCTCTGAGTTTGGAATCTTCGTCCAAAGTGTCCAGAATCTGCAACATGCAGACCGCGACCGAGGGCCAGTACCTGTTCCCGCACAGCTGGGAGGGGGAGGGCGAACGCCTGACCTCCCTGGCGGCGGGGTTCGATCCGATCACCAAGCGGCACCTGGCGCCGCTCGGCGTTGCCCCCGGCTGGCGTTGCCTCGAAGTCGGGGCCGGGACCGGCAGCATCGCCCGGTGGCTCTCCGACGTCGTCGGCCCGAAGGGGAGCGTGCTGGCCACCGACCTCAGCCTGGCGCTCATGGAGGGGCTGGAGGCCGACAACCTCGAGCTCCGCCAACACGACATCGTGCGTGACCCCCTGCCGGAGGGGGAGTTCGATCTCATCCACTGCCGGCTGGTGCTGGAGCACCTCCCCGCCCGGCTCGACGCGCTGGCGAAGATGGTGCGGGCGCTGGCCCCCGGCGGCTGGCTGGTCGTCGAGGACTTCTGCTTCCGGGGTCAGCACGCCACGGATCGGCGCGGGGCGGCGACGATCGGCACCCTGCTCCGGTTCGTCTCCCTCCTCATGCAGCAGAACGGCTGGGACCCCCGGTGGGCGCCCCGGCTCCCGATCCACCTCCGCCGCGCCGGTCTGACCGAGATCGGCGCCGAAGGCACGCAGCCCATGCTGATCGGCGGCACGCCCGGCGTCGAGTGGGCGCAGCCCAGCCTGGCCCGGATGCGGGGCCTGGTCACCGGTGACGGGCCGGAGTTGCAACCGAGCCCCGTCCAGAAGGTGATGGCCGCCGCGCCGCCGCTGCAGCGCCTCGTCACCCGCCAGCTCGACGGGCTGGAGCGGCTGCTGGCCGATCCCGACTTCTGCTACGTGGCCCCGACCTTCGTCAGCGCCTGGGGCCGCCGTCCGCCGGCGGCGGTCTGACGCCGCTCAGTCGGGCGGGCGGACGACCAGGATCTCGACCTCGAAGCGGCCGCCGGGCGCTTCGTAGATCACCTTCTGGCCCGGCGCGTGGCCGAGCAGGGCTTTGCCCAGCGGGGAGCCGGGCGAGATGACGTCGTAGCCGCGCCCCTTCTCTTCGATGGAGCCGATCAGGTAGGTCGACGTCTCGTCGTCGCCCTCCATGCGGACCTCGACCACCGTGCCCGCCTCGATCTTGTCGGCCTTGGTGGACTCCACCACGACGGCGGTCTTGAGGATCGCCTCGAGCTGGCGGACCCGGGCCTCGTTGTGGCCCTGCTCGGTCTTGGCCGCGTCGTAGTCGGCGTTCTCCCGGATGTCGCCGTGCTCCCGGGCCCGTTCGATCCACTCCGAGATCTCGCGCCGGCGAGGGCCCGTCCGCTCGTCGAGCTCCTCGACCAGTCGCTGGTGCGCCTGCGGGGAAAGGTGTGTCGCTTCCATCGAGCGGAGGCTACCTCCTGCCCCAACGAAAGAAAGACTTACGGTTGCTGCAGCGTGCTGGCCGAGTCGCTCACCCGCGTGGCGTTGACGGAGCCGTCGGGCGCAGGCGTTCCTTCGACCGACACCTTGTCCCCGGGCTGGACGTCGCGCAGCGTGCTGGGGGCCGTGCGGGTGTAACGGGTGGAGTCGTTGGTCACGACTTTTTTGGTCGTGCCGTCGGGTTGGCTGACGTAGACGGCGTTGCCGTCGATCACCTTGACGGTGCCTGTCGTGGCGGGCTTCACACCGGCGTCACCCGCGGCTGCTCCCGCTCCCCCGACGGCTCCGCCCCCCGTTCCTTTCGCGCCTGCTCCCGCTCCGGCGCCCGCGGCCCCCGCTCCTCCGGCCGGCGTCGCCGCCTTCGGCCGCGACGCGTGCCCCATCCGCACCCCGATGTTGAACACCAGGAGGAGGACCACCGCCACGGCCAGGATACGGGTCCACTTGTCGATCTTCCCCCGGCGGCGCACCTTCGTCGGCGGCCCGAGGCCCATGGCATCGAGGTCGAACGAACTGGTGGCGGTGCCAGCGGTTTCGGTGTGGGTGGCTTCCATGGTCGTCTCCGGACTCAGGTGTTGGAGCTACTCGTAACGGAGGGCTTCCATCGGGGTGAGCGCCGCCGCCCGGCTGGCCGGATAGGCGCCGAAGAAGATCCCGATGAGGACGGATACGCCGAACGACAGCACGACAGACCCCGGCGACACGACCGGCTGCATGGTGGCGCTCTTGAGATGGCGGACCCCGACGCCGACCCCGACGCCGATCAGCCCGCCCAGGCTGGCCAGCAGCATTGCCTCGGACAGGAACTGGGTGATGATGTCGGTCCTCTGGGCGCCGAGCGCCTTGCGGATCCCGATCTCCCTCGTCCGTTCGGTGACGGTCACCAGCATGATGTTCATCACGCCGATACCGCCGATGAGGAGCGAGATGGCGGCCACGAAGCCGAGCAGGAGCTGGAACTGCTGAGCCGCGGCCTTCCCGGCCGCCAGCAGGGCGGCGGCGTTGAAGACGATGAAGTCGGGTGGATCGCCGGGCTTCAAGCCGTGGGTCTGGCTCAGGATGGTGCGGATCTCGACCATGGCCGTCGGAAGCATGTCCTTGTTGGCGGCCCGGGCACCGATGATCGTGTACGAGTCGACGTTGCCGACGATGTTGTCGATCACCGTGCTGATGGGGGCGAACATGAAGTCGTCCTGGTCCTGGAATCCGTTCGACCCCTTCTTCACCTGCAGGCCGACGATCCGGAACCGCACCCCGTTGAACTCCACCTGCTGGCCCACCGGATCGACGCCCTTGCCGAAGAGGTGGTCGACCACCGTCTGGCCGATCACCGCCACCTTGGCGTGGGAGGCGACGTCCTCATCGTTGAGGAATCGCCCGGAGGCGACGGGCGTGTTTCGGATGTCGCCGAACGCCGGCGAACCGCCGATGAAGTTCTGGAGGGCGTAGGTGTTGCCCTGCCAGGTGACCGTGCCACTGGAGCCAACCGTCGGAGCCACGAGGTCGAGGCTCGGCGCCCGCGTCTTGTCCGACAGCGCTTTCACGTCGGATTTTGTGAGGCGGATCCGGCGGGCGCTCGTCCCCCGGTTCTGAGCACTGGTGTTGCGCTCCGGCAGGATGTAGATGGCGTTGGTGCCCAGATTCTTGATCTGCACCTGCACCTGGTTGGAGATTCCGGTGCCGACCGCCACCAGCAGGATCACGGCCGCGGTGCCGATGAGGATGCCCAGCATGGTCAGTGCCGACCGCATGCGGTTGGCCAGAATGCCCCGGAGGGCAACCCGCATGCTGTCCATCGTCACGGGACGACAACCTCCGGATCCGCCGGTTCGTCCACCAGCCACACGTCGGTGCTCTCCTCCGCCGCGGTTAGGTCGACCAGGCCCGGCGGGTTGCCGTGGACGGGGCCGTTGCGGCGGTCGGCGGCGATGAGCCCGTCGGCCAGGATCACGATCCGCTTGGCGTGGGCGGCCACGTCGTCTTCGTGCGTGATGATGACGATCGTGCGGCCGGCGGCGTTGAGCCGGCCGAAGATCTGCAACACCTCCTCCGTCGACCGGGAGTCGAGGTTCCCGGTCGGCTCGTCGGCCAGGATGATCGACGGGCCGGTGGCGATGGCCCGGGCGATGGCCACCCGCTGCAGCTGACCGCCGGACAGCACGTTCGGCATGTGCCCCGTCCGGTCGCCGAGCCCGACCAGTTCCAGCGCCGTCTGGGCCCGGCGCCGCCGCTCCGACCGGGAGACGCCGGCGTAGACGAGGGGCAGCTCCACGTTGGCCAGGGCGCTCGTCCGCCGAACGAGGTTGAAGCTCTGGAACACGAAGCCGAGGTACTGGTTGCGGACGTCGGCCAGCTGGCCCTCCGACAGCGAGCTCACGTCGACGCCGTCGATCAGGTACCGGCCCTCGGTCGGGATGTCGAGGCAGCCCAGGATGTTGAGCATCGTGCTCTTCCCGCTCCCGGAGTGACCCATGATCGCCACGTAGTCGCCCCGCTCGACCGACAGCGACACCCCTTTGAGGACGTGGACCTCCAGCTGCGAGCCGGGGTTGTACTTCTGGTGGAGTCGGTCGAGGAGGAGGACGGGCTTCTCCGGCGCAACGGCTGAGGTCATGGCGTTACCCCTGGGCCTGCTTGTTGGCGCCGCCGGCCCCGGCCACCACGACCTTGTCGCCGACGTCGAGCCCGCTGGTGATCTCGACGTCGTCGTCGCCCTTCAGGCCGGTGGTGACCTGGCGGGTCTCGAGCGTCTTGCCGTCCTTGCCCAGCACCTGGACGGTGGCCCGCCCGTTGCGGGGGTTGATGGCAGTCACCGGCAGCCGCAGCACGTCCTGCTTCTGGGCGATGACGACGTCGACGTTGCCCGTCATACCAGGCTTGATCTCCTCCAGCTTCTTGTCCAGCAACAACGTCACAGTGTAAGTGACGACGTTCGCAACCACGGTCTCGATCGAGTCCAGGCGGATGACCCTGGCCGTCAGTTGCTGCCCGATGGACTCGAACTCGACCTTGGCCGCCTGCCCCGGCTGGATCTTGGCCGTGTCCGCCTCGCTGAAGCGGGCCTTGACCTCGTTGGTGCCGAGGTTGGTCAGGGTGACAAAACCGCCCGCCCGGCTGGAAACCGACCCGGAGGCCTGGGCGTTGGGCGGCCGGCTGAGGGCGCTGGCGTCGAACCCGCCCCGGTTCGAGCCACCGCCGGGGACGTCCTCCCCGATCCGGCCGCCGATGACCGCCACGACCCCATCGGTCGGCGCGACCAGCGTCGTGTCGTCGAGTTGGCGCTGGGCGTCGGTCAGGGCGGCCTGCTTGTTGGCCGCGTCGGACTGGGCCGCGGCCACCTCGCTCTGGTTCTTCGGCCGTTCCTCCTGGACGCCCTTGGCCGCCACCTGCTGCCCCACCTGGGTCTCGGCGGTGTTGACGTCGTTGCGGGCGGTGTCGACCGCCTGCTGGTCGGAAAGGTCGCCCTTCCGCTGGTCGTTCGCAGCCGACGTCAGCTGCGTCTGGGCGCTCTGGATGTTCTGCTGGTCCGAGAGGAGGCCGGCCTTCTGGGCGTTCTTGGCGTCGTCGAGGTCCCGCTGGTCCTGATCGACCGTCTGGTGGTCGCTGATCAGGGTCTCGTTGTCGTCCCGCACGTAGCCCTCGTACCGGGTGCGGTCCGACCGCACCACGCTGAGCACGTCATTGTCGTGGGCCATGTCGTTTTCGACCTGGGCGTGCTGGGCGGCCAGGTTGTCGCACTCGTTCTTGTTCTTGTTGTTATTGTTGTTGTTATTGCTCTTGGCGGTCGTCGTCGTGGTCGACGTCGCCTTGGCGGCGACCACCGGGAGGGTGAGGGTGTTGGCGGCCTTCGCCTGCGTCGAGGCGGTGCTGGCCGTGGTGTTCCCGTTGCCGTTCTGGTTGCCGCTCTGGGTTCCGACGGTGTTGCAGTTCTTGTCCCGCTGGCGCTGCTCGATGGCGGCCAGGGTCGCCCGCTCGGCGTCGATGCGATGCAGCGTGTCGGACTCGGCGGCCCGGGCGCTGTCGGCCTGCTGGGAGTCGAAGTCGTACTTGGCCTGGTGGACGTTGAGCTGCGCGGTGTGCTCGCCCAGGCGCTGGGCGACCTGGTCGATGTCGAGCTGGAGGTCCTTGACGTGCTGGGCCGCCGTCGCCTGGGCGTTGGCGAGGGAGGTCTTGGCGTCGTTGAGGGCGGCCAGCCGGGTGGCGGAGCCCGTCTTCAAGAGGTCCTGTGCCCGGCCGACCTGGTCGCTGGCTTTGGTCAGCGCGGCCCGAGCGGCGTCGATGTTGACGTTGTTCTGCTGCTGCTCCTGGGGGGTCGACCCCTCGAGCAGCTTGCGGACATTCGCCTGGGCGGCGTCATAGTCGGCCTGGGCCTGGGCCAACTTCGCCTTGGCCGGTGCCGTGTCGATGGTGGCGAGGGGCTGGCCGGAGACGACCCGCTGGCCTTCGTTGACGAAGATGTCGGTGACCTTCCCGCCGACGGGGAAGTCGAGGGCCAGCTGGTCCTCCACGGTGACGTTGCCGGTGGCGTTCACGCTGGCCAGCACGACGCCCCGACTGACGGTCACCGTCGTCGGCGGCGGCGGCTGCGGCTTCGACCCCATGACCTTGAAGCTGCCCACGAGCAGCGTCAGAGCCGTGAACCCGAGCACACCCTGCATGAGCCTCGTCCGAATCATCGGCGCACCTCTCTCCGTCGGAGTGGCGGCGAGGAAACCCGGGCCGAGAGCGCGTGGGCAGACCGTGTTGTGATCACTGCATGGCTCCCCAGCCGCACGCAGCGCAAATACAAGGCTCCCCAGCCTCGGCGGGCAATTGCCAGCCACTCACTTGCTTCCCCAGCCGGACCCGACCCGCTGAGGTCGGCTCCAAACAATCCCTATTGTACGACTTTCTGGCACTCGTGCCTATTCGCGAACTTGATCCCTTTTGGCCGGGGGGAAGATTCTGGCTCGCCTTGACATGCCCGACGTCCGGCTGCGACGCTGAATATCTATGTCGCCGCACTTCGTCGTCATCGTCATTACTTAGCGAGCGCCGCCCGACCGGCGTTCGCCTCCGACCGTCCACCCTGGTGGGCGGTTTTTCTTGTCCTAGGGAGAACGTGTGACCCACCAGATCGGCATCATCGCCGGGGACGGCATCGGCCCCGAGGTCATCGCCGAAGCCCGCAAGGCCCTCGACGCGGCCGGCGTCGACGTCGACGCGGTCGAGTACGACCTCGGCGGCGCCCGGTACCTGCGGACGGGCGAGGTGCTGCCCGACTCCGTGCTCTCCGAGCTGGCCGGCCTCGACGCCATCCTCCTCGGCGCCGTCGGCACCCCCGACGTCCCGCCCGGCGTCCTGGAGCGGGGCCTGCTCCTGCGGCTGCGGTTCGAGTTCGACCTCTACGTCAATCTGAGACCCGTCCGGCTGCTACCCGGGGCGCCGACGCCGCTGGCCGGGAAGGGCCCCGACGACATCGACATGGTCGTCATCCGGGAGAACACCGAAGGGGCCTACGCCGGCGAGGGGGGCTTCCTCCGCAAAGGGACGGCCAACGAGGTCGCCACCCAGGGCTCGGTCAACACCCGGCTGGGGGTCGAGCGCTGCCTGCGGTACGCCTTCGAGTTGGCGCAGACCCGGCCGCGACACCACCTGACGCTGTGCCACAAGACCAACGTGCTGACCTTCGCCGGCGACCTGTGGCAGCGGGCCTTCACCGAGGTGGCGGGGGAGTACCCCGACGTCGAGACCGGCTATGTCCACGTCGATGCCGCCTGCCTCTATATGGTCGAGAGCCCGGAACGGTTCGACGTGGTCGTCACGGACAACCTGTTCGGCGACATCCTCACCGACCTCGGGGCGGCGGTGGCGGGCGGCATGGGCCTGGCCGCGTCCGGCAACCTCAACCCGCCCCGGGAGCGGCCGAGCCTGTTCGAACCCGTCCACGGCTCGGCGCCGGATATCGCTGGTACCGGCCGGGCCAACCCACTGGCTGCGGTCCTGTCGGCCGGCATGCTGGCCCGCTTCCTCGGTGAGGAGAATGCCGCGGACCGGATCGAAAAGGCGGTCGGAGCGGTGCTGTCCAAGCTGGGCGGCACCACGGCTGCGACGATGGGACACTCGACAGCAGAAGTCGGCGACATGGTCGCCGAAGCGATCGCTCAGGAGGCGTAGCGCGATGCCCATTCAGAAGGTGGACAAGATTTGGATGGACGGCGAGCTCGTCGACTGGGACGACGCCAAGATCCACGTCCTCACCCACACGCTGCACTACGGCTCCGGCGTCTTCGAGGGCATCCGGGCCTACGCCACCTCTGCGGGGCCCGCCGTCTTCCGCCTGACCGAC
>JAUZEX010000308.1 GCA_030838815.1 Actinomycetota bacterium | reverse complement strand
CTTCGCGATGCTCGTCGGGGTCGCCTGCGGCAAGGACAGCAAGAAGGACGCCAGCAGCTCCGGCTCCAAGACGACCAAGGAAGACATCAAAGTCGGGGCGATCTTCGATCTCTCCGGCGCCACCGCCGACGTCGGCACCCCGTACTCCGAGGGCATCCGCGACTACATCGAGTACAAGAACGCCGCAGGCGGCGTCGAGGGTCACAAGCTCGCTCTCACCTGGCAGGATTTCGGCTACAAGGTCCCCCAGGCCGAGCAGCTCTACTCGCAGTACGTGTCCCAGGGGGCCAAGGTGTTCATGGGCTGGGGCACCGGTGACACCGAGGCCCTGCGGCCCAAGGTGAACGCCGACATGATCCCGTTCATGTCGGCCTCGCTGGCCGAGACGCTCACCGACCCCTCCGTCACGCCCTACAACTTCTTCCCGTCGGCCAGCTACAGCCAGCAGATGCGGATCGCCCTGCAGTACATCTCCGACCAGAACAAGGGCAAGCACGTCGAGGTGGCCGTGTTCCACAACGACAGCCCGTTCGGCACGTCCCCGCTGGAAGACGGCAAGAAGTACATCGCCGACAAGAAGCTCGACATCGGCTTCAAGAACTACCCGATGCCCGCCACCGCCACCGACTACGTGGCCCAGATCGGCCAGGCCACCTCGCAGAAGGCCAAGTACATCATCATCCAGAACGTCGCCAAGCCCGCCGCCAAGCTGGCCAGCGACCTGGCCGGCGCGAAGTCCACGGCCCAGGTCGTGTGCCTCAACTGGTGCGCCGACGAGCTGTTCGTGAGGTTGGCCGGCCCCGCGGCCGAGAAGATGATCGGCGTCATGCCCTACGCCCCGCCCGTCGACGGGACCGCCGGCCTCGACGAGATCAACAACTTCCTCAAGGCCAAGAACACCACCGCCAAGGACAAGGGCCTGCACTACGTCCAGGGCTGGTACACGATGGCCACGATGGCCGAGGGGATCGGCAACGCCCTGAAGGCCAACAACGACAAGGTCGACGGCCCGTCGATCAAGGCGGGCCTGGAGAAGGTCACCGACTTCAAGACCGGCGTCACCGACCCCATCAGCTTCTCGTCCACCTACCACGCCGGCCTGAAGTCGGCGCCGCTCTACCAGGTCACGGGCGGGACCTTCAAGAAGATCTCCGACCCGATCACGATCGCGAAGTAGGAGCTCCGTTGGCACAGCGAGTCGAAGAGTCGGGGGCCCGGTCCGATCCGGGCCCCCGACCGGCCGGGGGCCCCGTCCTCGAGATCAACAACATCGAGGTCATCTACGAGGACGTGATCCTCGTGCTGCGCGGCCTGTCCCTCTCGGTGCCGGAAGGGAAGATCGTCGCCCTCCTCGGCTCGAACGGCGCGGGGAAGAGCACGACGCTGAAGGCGGTGGCGGGGCTCCTGCCGTCGGAGCACGGCGAGGTGACGCAAGGCAACGTCGTCTACCAGGGGAAGACGATCACCCGCTCCAACCCGGCCGAGATCGTCCGGCTCGGCCTCTCCCTGGTGATGGAGGGCCGGCGGGTCTTCGAGCACCTGACCGTGCACGAGAACCTGGCCACCGGCGCCTACACCCGCCGGTCGGGCGTGGCGGAGGACCTCGACCTCGTCTACGGCTTCTTCCCCCGGCTGAAGGACCGGCGCACCCAGCAGGCCGGTTACCTGTCGGGCGGCGAGCAGCAGATGCTGGCCATCGGCCGCTCCCTCATGTCGAGGCCCAAGCTGATGATGCTCGACGAGCCGTCCCTCGGGCTCGCTCCGCTCCTCGTGGAGGAGATCTTCGGGCGGGTGAAGGCCCTCAACGCCGAGATCGGCACCACCGTGCTGCTGGTGGAGCAGAACGCCCGGCGGGCGCTCGAGATCGCCGACCACGCCTATGTCATGGAGAACGGGCGGATCGTGCTGGAGGGGGCGGCGGCCGAGCTGGCCTCCAACCCCGACGTGCAGGAGTTCTACCTCGGCCTGTCCGAGGGCGGGGCCCGGAAGAGCTACCGGGACGTGAAGCACTACAAGCGGCGGAAGCGCTGGCTGTGACCCTTCTGGAGGCGTACCGAGCGGCCTTCGACGAGAAGGTGTTCGAGGTCCTGCGCCCGGCCGCCCAGGCCGTGCCGGCCCTCGCCGCCCGGCTGGCCCAGGCGGGGCTCGTCCCCGACGACCTCGTCGACGTCGCGGCCGTCGACCGGCTCCCCATCCTGTCGAAGGACGACCTCATCGACCTTCAGGCCAAGGATCCGCCCTTCGGCGGGTACCTGGCCCCCGGCACCGCGATCCGGCGCATCTTCCAGTCGCCCGGACCGCTGTACGAGCCGGAGCCCGATGTCGCCGACGCCTGGCGGGCCGCCCCCGCCCTCGAGGCGGCCGGGTTCGGCCCCGGCGACACGGTGCTGAACTGTTTCGGGTACCACCTGAGCCCGGCCGGGGTGATGTTCGAGGAGGGCGCCCTGGCCCTGGGGTGCCGGGTGGTGCCGGCCGGCGTCGGCAATTTCGATCTGGCCGTGCGGGCGGCGCGGGACCTCGGCGCCACCGCCTACATCGGCCTCCCCAGCTACCTGAAGGCCCTGCTCGAGAAGGCCGACGGCCTCGGAGGGTCGCCGCTGCGCTTCGAGCGGGCCATGGTCACCGCCGAGCCGCTGCCGCCCTCCCTGCGGAGCTGGCTGGAGGAGCGGGTGCCGGTCGTCCGTCAGATGTACGGCACAGCCGAGTCCGGGACCCTGGGCTACGAGTGCGGCGCCGCCTCCGGCCTCCACGTCCCGCACGACGCCCTGGTGGAAGTCTGCACCCTCGACGACGGCGCCCCCCGCCTCGACGGGGGGGAGGGGCAGGTCGTCGTCACGCTCTTCTCGGCCCACTACCCGATGGTCCGTTTCGGGACGGGCGACCTGTCGGCCTTCGCCCCCGGCGAGTGCTCCTGCGGCCGGCCGACCCCCCGGCTGGTCGGCTGGCTCGGCCGGACGGGCGAGGCGGTGAAGGTCCGGGGGATGTTCCTCCACCCCCGGCAGGTGACGGGGGTGATGGCCCAGGTGCCGTCGGTGTCGGCCTACCGGTTCCTCATCGACCGGGTCGACCACCGCGACGTCCTCCGGTGCGAGGTCGTCCCGGCGGCCGAGGGCATCGACCCCGGCCATCTCGCCACCGAGGTCCACGACACGATCCGGTC
>JAUZEX010000303.1 GCA_030838815.1 Actinomycetota bacterium | reverse complement strand
GCGGCTTCAACCGGGGTGTCCGCCGGAAAGAGTACACAGCCACTGTTGATGCCTCACACTGAGCCGATGCCGGGCCTCTACGACCCCATATACGAGCACGACGGGTGCGGCGTCGCGCTCGTCGCCCGCCTCGACGGCGTCCCGTCCCACGAGGCTGTCCGGCGGGGCCTCACCGCGCTGGCCAACATGGAGCATCGGGGGGCCGAGGGGGCCGACGCCGACACGGGCGACGGTGCCGGGATGCTGGTGCAGATCCCGGATCGGTTCTTCCGGGAAGTGGCCGACTTCCCGCTGCCCGACCCGGGCCGATACGCAGTGGCGGTGGTGTTCCTTCCCGACGACGACCGGCCGCGGCAGACACTGGAGTGGCTGCTGGTTGAAAAGATCACCGACGCCGGGTTGGAGATCCTGGCCTGGCGCGACGTCCCCGTCTGCCCCGAGGCCGCCGGTCGGGTGGCCCGCCAGACCGCCCCGGTCATCCGCCAGCTGTTCATCGGCGCTCCCGACGGGATGGACGGCGACGCCTTCGAGCGTTCACTCTTCCTGGCCCGCCGGCGGGCCGAACGAGCGTCGAACGACGAGCTGGTCGTCCCCACCTGCTCGTCGCGCACCATCGTCTACAAGGGCATGCTGTCGGCCCCCCAGCTGCCCCACTACTACCCCGACCTGGTCGACGAGCGGTTCGAGACGGCTCTGGCGCTGGTGCACTCCCGGTTCTCCACGAACACGTTTCCCAGCTGGGAGCTGGCCCACCCCTACCGGATGCTGGCCCACAACGGCGAGGTCAACACGCTGGAAGGGAACCGCAACTGGATGCGGGCCCGCCACAGCCAGCTGGAGTCGGAGCTCCTCGGCGGCGATATCAGCGACATCCTGCCCATCATCAAGGAGGGCGGGTCCGACTCCGCCACGCTCGACAACGTGGTGGAGCTGCTGGTCATGGCCGGCCGCTCCCTGCCCCACGCCCTGATGATGCTGATCCCCGAGGCCTTCGCCGGGCGGGACGACCTGTCGGAGGAGGTCAAGGGCTTCTTCCGCTACCACTCCTGCCTGATGGAGCCGTGGGACGGGCCGGCCTCGGTCAGCTTCACCGACGGCCGCCTCATCGGCGCCACCCTCGACCGCAACGGGCTCCGGCCCGGCCGGTGGATGGTCACCACCGACGGCTGGGTGATCCTGGCCTCCGAGGCCGGCACCTTCCCGGTCGACCCCGCCCTGGTCCAGGCCAAGGGCCGGCTCCGGCCCGGCCGGCTGTTCGTCGTCGACCTGGAACGGGGGCGGGTCTTCTCCGACGGCGAGATCGAGGCCGAGATCGCCGCCCGCCGGCCCTACGGCCGGTGGTTCGACGACCACGTCGTCGCCCTCTCCGACCTGCCCGACGTCCCGGCCCGGCACCGCCGCGTCGACCCGCTGCGGACCCGCCAGCTGGCCTTCGGCTGGACGGCGGAGGACGTGCGGGTCCTCGTCACTCCATTGGCCACCAAGGCCAAGGAGGCCGACGGGTCGATGGGCAGCGACGTGCCACTGGCCGTGCTGTCCGACCGGTCCCCGTCATTGTTCAGCTACTTCAAGCAGCGCTTCGCCCAGGTGACGAATCCCGCCATCGACCCCATCCGGGAGAGCATCGTCATGAGCCTCCAGGCCGCCGTCGGGCCGGAGCTCAACCTCCTGGAGGAGACGCCGCACCACGCCCACCAGCTGGTCATGGAGCAGCCCGTCCTCCAGAACCACGAGCTGCTCAAGCTGCGCGACGTCGACCATTACGTCTTCGACACCGAGACGCTCGACTGCACCTGGCCGGTGTCCGAGGGCCCGGACGGGTTGGCCAAGGCCGTCGACCGCCTCTGCGCCGAGGCCGCCGCCGCCGTCGGCCTCGGGGTGACGGTGATCATCCTCTCCGACCGGGGCAGTAGCCACGACCGGGTGCCGGTGCCGTCGCTGCTGGCCGTCTCGGCCGTCCACCACCATCTGGTGCGGCGGGGCACCCGGCTGCGGACGGGCATCGTGATGGAGTCGGGCGAGCCCCGCGAGGTGCACCACGTGGCCTGCCTCCTCGGCTACGGGGCCAGCGCGGTGAACCCCTACCTGCTGTTCGAGTCGCTGCCGGCCATGGTCGACGGCGGGGAACTGCCGGGCATGACCGTGGCCGAGGCCGCCGCCAACGTGGTGGCGGGGATCGGCAAGGGCCTGCTCAAGGTGCTGTCGAAGATGGGCATCTCGACGGTGCAGTCCTACACCGGGGCGCAGATCTTCGAGGCCGTCGGGCTCAACCGGGAGCTGGTCGAGCGGCACTTCACCGGCACCGCCTCCCGCATCGGCGGCGTCGGTCTCGACGTCCTCGCCCGGGAGGCGATCGAGCGCCACGGCGGGGCCTATCCGGCCGGCAACGGCGCGGTGCTGCCCCCGGGCGGCGTCTACGCCTGGCGGCGCTCCGGCGAGCTGCACCAATGGAGCCCCGACGTCGTGGCCTCCCTCCAGCGGGCCGTGCGGCTCCACCCCGGCCACGACGACGGCTACGGCGACGACGGCGTCGGCGCCGACGGGCACCACAACGAGGGACGGGCCGCCTACGCCGAGTTCGCCCGCCTGGCCAACGTGGACAACGGCCGCCGGGCCACCCTGCGGGGGCTGCTGCGTTTCCGTGATGCAGCGGAGCCGATCCCCCTGGCGGAGGTCGAGCCGGCGTCCGAGATCGTCAAGCGCTTCGCCACCGGGGCCATGAGCCTCGGGTCGATCTCCCCCGAGTCGCACGAGACGCTGGCCGTGGCCATGAACCGCATCGGCGGCCGGTCGAACTCCGGCGAGGGCGGGGAGGACCCGCGCCGCCTCGGCACCGACGACAACGGCGACCAGCGCCGTTCCGCCATCCGCCAGGTGGCCTCGGCCCGGTTCGGCGTGACGGCCTCCTACCTGGCCCACGCCGACCAGCTCCAGATCAAGGTGGCGCAAGGAGCGAAGCCGGGCGAGGGCGGCCAGCTGCCCGGCCACAAGGTGAGCGACTACATCGCCGAGCTGCGCTACTCGACGCCCGGCGTGGAGTTGATCTCGCCACCGCCCCACCACGACATCTACTCCATCGAGGACCTCAAGCAGCTGATCTACGACCTGCGCTGCGCCAACCCGAGAGCGTCGGTGTCGGTCAAGCTGGTGGCCGAGGTCGGGGTGGGCACGGTGGCGGCCGGCGTGGCCAAGGCCGGCGCCGACCACGTCGTCATCGCCGGCCACGAGGGTGGGACCGGGTCGTCGCCCCTCAGCTCCATCCAGTCGGCCGGGCTGCCCTGGGAGCTGGGCCTGGCCGAGACGCAGCAGACGCTGGTCCGCAACAACCTCCGGTCCCGGATCACCGTGCAGGTCGACGGGCAGATGAAGACGGGCCGCGACGTCGTGGTCGCCGGCCTCCTCGGCGCCGAGGAGATGGGCTTCTCCACCGCGCCGCTGGTCGCCACCGGCTGCATCATGATGCGGGTCTGCCACCTCAACACCTGCCCGGTCGGCATCGCCACCCAGGACCCGGAGCTCCGCCGCCGCTTCGAGGGCACCCCCGAGCACGTCGTCAACTACTTCTTCCTGGTGGCCGAGGAGGCCCGGGAGCTCATGGCCCGCCTCGGGATCCGCCGCTTCGACGAGCTCGTCGGCCGGGTCGACCTGCTCGAGTTCGACACCGCCATCTCCCACTGGAAGTCGGGCGGCGTCGACCTCTCGGCCGTGCTGGAGCCGGCCTCCGACGACGCCGACGTCGTCCGCCGCAAGGTGGAGGACCCGCCGCCCGTCCTCGACGACGCCCTCGACCACGAGATCATCGCCGCCGCCCGGGCGGCGATCGATGACCGCGAACCCGTCGTCCTCGAGTTCGAGGTGTCGAACCGGAACCGCACGGTGGGCGGGCTCCTGTCGTCGGCCATCGCCTCCCGCTACGACGAGGCGGGCCTGCCCGACGGCACCGTCACCATCACGTTGTCCGGCTCGGCGGGGCAGAGCTTCGGTGCCTGGCTCACCCACGGCGTCGACTTCACCCTCTGGGGCGAGGCCAACGACTATGCCGGGAAGGGACTCTCCGGCGGCGTGTTGACCGTCCGGCCGCCGGAGGGCTCGACGTTCGCCGCCGAGGACAACGTCATCGTGGGCAACACCGTGCTGTACGGCGCCACTTCGGGACGGGCCTTCTTCCGCGGCCAGGCCGGCGAACGCTTCGCCGTCCGCAACTCCGGGGCCAGCGCCGTCGTCGAAGGGATCGGCGACCACGGCTGCGAGTACATGACCGGCGGACGGGTCGTCGTCCTCGGCGAGACGGGCCGCAACTTCGGAGCCGGGATGAGCGGCGGCATCGCCTACGTCCTCGACGACGCGGGCGTCTTCGCCGGTCGGTGCAACACCGACCTGGTCGGGCTGGAGGAACTCACCCCCGACGACCTCGAGACGGTGCAGGCCCTGGTGGCGGAGCACGCCCGGCGGACGGGCTCGCCGGTGGCCGAGCGGC
>JAUZEX010000302.1 GCA_030838815.1 Actinomycetota bacterium | reverse complement strand
CCCCGCAGGATTGCCGCGGCCGGGCACCTCCACCGCTCCGGCGGCCGCGACCGCGTCGCCATGATGCTCCGGTCCTCCCGGCCCGACCCCGAGGTCCGCCGGCTGCTCCTGCAGTTGCTCCCGGCGCGGGGGCCTTCACCCCGCCGGACCCGGCCCGACACCGCCCGGCGCCGCTGGCGGCTGGCGGTCAAGGCGTTCGGATCGCGGGAGGCGGTCGGGGCCGTGATCGATCGGACGGTCCCGGGGCCCGGAGGCGCCGTGCGCATCCGGGCCTATGTCCCGGCGGGAGGCGCCGGCGCCCGGCCGGTCCTGGCCTGGTTCCACGGCGGCGGATTCGTCTTCGGCGACCTCTATACCGCCGGGGCCCTGTGCCGGGCGCTGGCCAACCGCACCGGTGCGGTCGTCGTCGCCGTCCGGTACCGCCTCGCCCCGGAGTGCCCACTAAAGGACGGGCGGGCCGACTGCCTCGCCGTGGTCGAATGGCTGGCGGCGCACGCCGGCGAGCTCGGCGGTGACCCGGCCCGGCTCGCCGTCGGCGGCGACTCGGCGGGGGGCGGGATTGCGGCGCTGGTGGCTCAGGACCACGCCCGACGCCGGCTCCCGCTCGCGGCCCAGGTTCTCGTCTATCCGGCGACGGATCTCACCGGGTCGCTCCCGTCGGCGTCGGAACGGATGCCGGGGCTGTTCACGCCGGAGTGGATGGCGTGGCTGCGAGCCCAGATTGCCTGCGTCTCCGATCTCTCCGACCCCCGCGCCTCCGCCCTGGCCACCCCGGATCTGCGGGGCGGGGCCCCGGCCATCGTGCTGACCGCCGGCTTCGACCCGCTGCGAGACGAGGGCCTGGAGTATGCCGCCCGCCTGCGAGCCGCCGGCGTCCCCGTCCGGGTGCTGCACTACCCCGGGCAGATCCACGGCTTCGTGAGCTTCGACCGGATCTTCGCCGGCGCCCGGGACGCCCTCGACCGGCTCGGTCGGCACGCAGCGAACGCCTTCGCCGGTGCGCTGGAACCGGCCACCGAGACCGACCTTCCCCCGCGCCGCGACGTGGACCAGTTGCTGTGGCTCAACCCGGCCCAGCGCTGGCACGAACTCAAGGTCGCGGCGCTCGTCGCCTGCTCGTTCGCCGAAGGCAGGCGGAACCGCACCGAAAGGGAACTGTGAACGCCTCTTCGATGAAGGCGGTGGTCTGCCGGTCGTTCGGCACCAGCGACGGTGTCGTCGTCGAGTCGGCACCCATCCCGGAACCGGGTCCGGGCGAGGTTCTCGTCCGCACGACGGCGGCCAACGTCTCGTTCGTGGACCGGCTCATCGTCGGCGGCGGCTACCAGGTGCGGCCCCCGGTGCCGTTCGTCCCCGGCGCCGTCGGCGCCGGCGAGGTGGTGGAGACGGGCGACGGCGTGACCCACCTGACGCCCGGGACGAGCGTGGTCGTCCTCAAGAGCGGCTACGGGACCTGGGCCACCCACGTCGTGGCACCGGCCTTCGCGGTGGTGCCGATCCCGCCCAACGTCGCCGACGAGCTGGCGGTGGCGGCGATCGAGGCCTACGGCACCGCCAGCTACGCCCTCGAGGAGCGCGGCGGGCTCCGGGCCGGCGAGCGGCTGCTGATCCTCGGGGCCAGCGGAGCGGTCGGCGCCGCCGCCGTCGAGATCGCCGTCCACCTCGACGCCGAGGTGATCGCCGTGACGTCCGACCCGGCCACCTGGGACGACCATCCGGTCAAGCCCCACATGATCGTGGACCGGCGCTCCGTGAACCTGCGGGAAGCCATGAAGGAACGGTTCCCGGGCGGCATCGAAGTGGTGCTCGACCCCGTCGGTGGCGAACTCGCCGAACTCGCCCTCCGCTCCCTCGGCCCGCTGGGCCGTTACCTCGTCGTCGGCTTCGCCAGCGGCGACATCCCCCGGCTGCCGGCCAACCACATCCTCCTCCGGAACCGCACGGTGGTCGGCGTGGAATGGGCCACGTGGATCACGGCCAACTCGCACCACCTCGCCCGCACCCTGGAAGTGGTGCTGAACCGGCTCGCCCGCGGGGTGCTCCACCCTCCGAAGCCGACCCTGGTGGCTCTTGACGAGCTCCCCACGGTCTTGTTGCAGCCACCCCCCGGCGCCGGTTTCGTCAGGACCGTGGTCGTTCCCTCGCTCGGCTGAGTCGTCCTTCAGGTTTGACGCGGCATTTGGACTGGTTCGTAACGTGACGCACGGCGTGTCCGTTGCGTCCCAACCGTCCACCGTGGGACGGGATGTCCCCAAGAAGGCTTTAGGGGCGGTTTAAAAAAGATTCAAAAGAGGGGGAAGGCCGACCATGCGGCCGAATGAGCGGGGATGCCCCCTTTCTCCAGCAGTCGAATCCGCGCCCTCGCGGTGGTGGCAGCCCTCCTCGGCACGTCACTCACCCTCCGGCCGACATTGGCCGTCTCCCCTCCGGCCCCCGCGTCGTTCACTTTTGGCTCGGCCGGAGACTTCACCGCCAGCGCCGACGCCGCCGCCACCCTGGCGACCCTGGCCGGATCGGCAACCGATGTATTCGTCGCCACCGGCGACCTCAGCTACAACACCGCTCCCGAGTCGGCCTGGTGCGACTTCGTCAAAAGCAAGGTGGGGAGCACCTACCCGTTCGAGATCGTGTCCGGGAACCATGAGGACAACGGACCCAACGGGACGGTCGGCAACTTCACCGCCTGCCTCCCCGACCGGATCGGCAACGTGAGCGGCAACTACGGCCGGGAATACTTCTTCGACTACCCGCCGTCGGCGCCCCTGGCCCGGTTCATCATGATCTCGCCCGACCTGACCTTCGCCGACGGCACGGTCGAGTACACCAACGGCGGCGTCCACACCGCCTGGCTCGCCAACGCCATTGACGAGGCCCGGGCCCAGGGGGTCCGGTGGGTGATCGTCGGGATGCACAAACCCTGCCTCTCCGCCGGCAGCAAGGCCTGCACCATTGGTACCGACCTGCAGAACCTCCTGGTAGGCAAGAAGGTCGACCTCATCCTCCAGGGTCACGACCACACCTATCAGCGCAGCAAGCAGCTGGCCCTGTCGGACGCCTGCCCGGCCCTGGCCGCAGGGTCCTTCAACGCCGCCTGCGTCACCGACGATGGCGTCGACAATGCCTACACGAAGGGCGCCGGCCCCGTCACCGTCATTGCCGGAACCGGCGGCAACAGCCTCTATCCCGTCAGCACCACCGACCCGGAAGCGCCCTATTTCGCCAAGCTGATGGGAAGCAACAGCAACCCCACCAAGGGATTCGTCCGCTACGAGGTCTCTGCCGACCGGATCTCCGCCCGCTTCGTACGCTCCGCCGGCGGCAGCCTCAGCGACTCCTTCACCATCAGCAGTAGCGGAAACAGCGTCGGCAATCCGCCGACCGCGACGCCCGTGTCAGCCACGACCGCGGCCGACACCCCGGTCGGGGTGACCCTGTCGGGTACCGACGTCGAGACCTGCGAACTCGCTTTCACCATCGTGGCCGCTCCTACCCACGGCTCGCTTTCGCCGGCCGACAACGGGCCCTGCACGGCGACCGCCCCCAACCGCGACAGCGCCGTCGTGACCTACACGCCCACCCCGGGCTACGCCGGACCCGACGCCTTCACGTATCAGGTCAACGACGGCACCTCGAGCTCCAACACGGCCACGGCCACCCTCACCGTCAACCCCGGCGCCGGAGGAGGCGGTTCCGGGGGCGGCATCACCTTCCGCGGCGCCAGCGCGGGCAGGAACACCAAGGCCAACACCCTTCTCCTGCCGGCGCCGCCCAACGTCAGGGACGGCGACGTCATGGTGGCGGCGGTCGCGGTGCGGGGCACGACCACCATCGCCCCGCCCGCCGGTTGGACGTTCGTGCGCATCGACAACGCCGCCAACTACGTGACCCAGGCGGTCTATGTGCGGACCGCCACCATCGGCGACCCCTCGTCCTACACCTGGAAGTTCTCCGGGGCTGTCCCCGCCGCCGGCGGCATCATGGCCTACACCGGGGTCGACACCACTGCCCCTGTCGACGCCCACGGCGGGCGGACGACCGTCGGCTCGGTCAAGAGCATCACGGCCCCTTCGGTCACCACCACCGCCGCGGGCGACGTGATCATCGGCCTCTTCGGTATTGGCGGAACCAACTTCATCACACCGCCCAGCCGCATGGTCGAGCGGGGCGAGGCGGCCGTCACCGCCGGCAGCAACCACGTGACCTGGGAAGGGGCGGACTCCGTCCAGGTCACGCCCGGTCCCACCGGCCTCCGCACCGCCACCGCCTCGACGGCCCATCCGAATCTCGGCCAGATCATCGCGCTGCGCCCGGCCTGACCGGCGGGTTACCTGGCGTCCGACAGCCACCGTCGAGAGGCGGAGACGGCGCCGAGGTGCGGGCTCGAGTCAGCCACCGCTGCGGTGCCGTCGTCGACGGGTCAGCAGGCGTCCGATCCGACGGGCCAGCGGCGATCTGATCTCGGCCGGCGGCGCAGGCTCGTCAGCCGCGGCCGGAGGCAACGGGCCGTCCGGGGGGTCGCCCAGGCGGCCGACGGTTTCCGAGAGGTTCTTCCAGCGGTCGGCCAGCGCCTTCGGCCCGATGACGACGAAGACCGCCAAGGCGATGATCAACAGATGCCAGGGCGACAGGAGGCCTTCGAACATCGCTCAGCAGCTGACCGCGACGATGGTCTCAGCCACCACCGGGATCGGGAGCGGTACGGGGAGCGGGCCGGCGCAGAGGCCCTCGCGTCGGGCCGTGCGCAGCGCCATCGAAACGGTGAGGACGACGGCCGCCGCAGTGAGGCCAAGGCCGCAGACCTGCTTCATGGCCAGGAACGGCCCCAGGGGCAGCCACAGGAGCAGGCCCATCGTCAGCGCGGCCGACGCCAGGTTGACCCCGGCCCACAACAGCGTCAGCCGCCGGAAGAGCCGGAGAACACCGGGCCGGGCGTGCGCCTCCGGCGTGATGGGCCAGAACTCCCCGGCCAGCGTGGCAATGAGCGGCCTGCCGAGCGCGATCGAGACGAGGAACACGCCGCCCATGGCGACGGAGCCGAGGACGGGTTGGAGGAAGTAGACGAACGAGCTGCGGCTGACGACCGCCACCACCGTCCGCATGGTGATCCCGACGACGCTCAGCACGAGGATCGGCGGAACGGGGTCGCGACGCACGATCCGGCGGACGACGGCGGCGTACGCCCAACCCAGCACCGCCACGTAGGCCGCGCCGAGCCCGACGGCGACGAGACAGACGTAGAACAGCACGGCCGGGACGAGGGTCGCCTCCACCAGGTGCGGCCCCGACCTCCGGACGACCGTGGCCAGAATCGTCCCCTTCGAGGGCTCGCTCATGACGTCCTTGCCGACGAGACGGCCCTCCGGAGGGATCGCCCAACGGTACAGGAACCGGACAGCCGGCGCCCCTTTTGTCCCCCTCCGCCGACGGCGAACATTCAGGGCTGCGGTGTGACCCCGGCCCGTCGGCCGGGGACACGCCGTCATCAGCCGCAACTCGGGGGGAATCCCCAGGCGACGTCAATGACCCAAACGACACACCCACCGCCCGCTTACGGCCAACCCCCCGGGCGGCCGAGCAATTGCCGCTTTGCAACCGGATCGGCACTGGCCCGCGTCGAGGTCGTGGCCAGACGATACCGTCGACGCATGCACAAGGTGACGGTGAGGTCGCTCCGGGAAGCAGAGCTGGGCGAGGCGGACCGGATCATGCGGCTCGCCTTCGGCACCTTTCTGGGCCTTCCGGATCCGACGGCGTTCATGGGCGACGCCGACTACGTCCGCAGCCGCTTTGCGGCCGATCCCAGCGCGGCACTGGCCGCCGAGATGGACGGGCGGCTGGTGGGGACGAACTTCGTGACCCGCTGGGGCAGTGTCGGCTTCTTCGGCCCCCTGACGGTGCTCCCCGAACTGTGGGACAGGGGCGTGGCCCGCCGTCTGCTCGATGCCACCATGCCGATCTTCGACGAATGGGAGGTCACCCACCGGGGCCTGTTCACCTTCCCCCAGAGCACGAAGCACCTGTCGCTCTACCAGCGCTACGGCTTCCTGCCCCGCTTCCTCACACCGGTGATGGCCAAGCCGGCCCGGCCCGACCCCGGGGCGACCGGTTGGACGCCGCTGTCCGGGATGACCGATCCAGAGGTGGCCCTCGCCGTCTGTTCCGAGTTGACCGGCCAGATCTATCCCGGCTTCGAGGTGGAACGGGAGATCTGGGCGGCGGAGCGCCAGAAGCTGGGCGACACCGTCCTGGTTCATGGGTTGGCTGGAGCACTCGACGGCTTCGCCGTCTGCCATTCCGGCCCCGGCACCGAGGCGGGCTCCGGCGTCTGCTTCATCAAGTTCGGCGCCGCCCGTCCCGGCCCCGACGCCGGAGACCGCTTCGGCCGGCTGGTCGAGGCCTGTGAAGCCTTCGCCATCAGTCAGGGCGCGTCCGTGGTCGTGGCCGGCGTCAACACCGCCCGCCGCGGCGCCTACCGCGCCCTCCTCGACCGCGGCTTCCGGGCCGAGATGATCGGCGTTGCCATGCACAACGCCGAGGACGAGGGCTACCACCACCCCGACGCCTGGGTCATCGACGACTGGCGCTGACGACTGCCGGCGACCGGACCCGGTCAGCCGGTGAGGGTCTTGGCCGAGGCCTGCTTCCACCACTGCTCGGCTTTTTCCAGGCGCCGCTCGAGCTGCTCCACGGTCGCCTCGCTGATCCGCTTCAGGCCGATCGTCCGGTTGAGCTCGCCGTTGACGGCGGCATGGGTCATGCCGGTGGCCCGGGCGATCATGCGCACGCGGTTGGTGTTGGCGTCCCGGAGGCGTTGCTTGTGCTCTCTGAGCGTCCGGCCGTCCGGGGCCAGGGCCGCCAGGCGGCGGCCGCCGGTGGGGAGCGGCGGGAGGGGTACGACGAGGGCGGCGTCGTCGGCCGGCTCGACCAACCCGTCCTCGTCGAGGGTCCATTCAGCGCCGTCGCTGAGCCCGAGGGGCACGGCCGAGATGGGGGCGAAGAACGATCCCTGCTCGGGCTCGATCGCCTCTTCCACCGGCTCGGGCCGGGGGACGATCTCCCGGTCCTCATGGCGCAGCGAGTGGCGGCGCTGCTCGGCGATGGAGAAGGCCCGGGCCCGCAGCCGGGGCTCGTCGGGGATGAACAGGAACGACTTCTGGCCCCGCACGCCTCGGGTCCAGCGCACCAGGCGCCCGACGGCCTGGCGGAAGAACAGCTCGGTGGTGGTCGTGGTGGCGAACACCCCGACCCGCAGCCGGGGAATGTCGACCCCTTCCGAGACCATGCGGACGGCCACGATCCACGGATCCGTCCCGGCTGCGAAGCGGGAGATGTGGCTCGACGCCTCGGGATCGTCCGACGTCGCCACCACCGCCCGGACCCCGAGCCGCTCCCGGAAGAGGCGGGCGATGCCCTTGGCGTGGTCCTGGTCGGTGGCGATGACGAGGCCGGCGGCGTCGGGCTGGTGCGACCGGATCGCCCGCAGCTGGTCGTGGGCCTGACGCAGCACGTGGGGTAGCCACTCCCCCTCCAGCGAGTAGGCCGTCCGCAGCCGCTGCCCGGCCCGGGCGGCGTCGAGCGGGTCGTCGAAGCCGTGGGAGTGGAAGCTCCCGTCGGGCGCCGTCCACTCCATCATCCCGTCGATGCGGGGGAAATAGACCGGCCGCACGACGCCCCCGTCGGCCAGAGCGTCGCCGTACCCGTACTCGTAGTCCGCCACCGCCTCCTCGTGCTGGTAGCGCACGAAGGGGATGGCCGACACGTCGGAGCGGAACGGCGTTCCCGACAGGGCCAGCCGGCGGGCGGCGGGATCGAAGGCGTTGCGCACGGCGACCCCCCAGGCCCGGTCGACGGCGGCGTGGTGGATATCGTCGAAGATCACGAAGCCGCCCGTCACCAGCCCCCGGATGACGTCGGCGCAGCCGGCAA
>JAUZEX010000283.1 GCA_030838815.1 Actinomycetota bacterium | reverse complement strand
CCGGCTTCATCATCAGCACGGAAGCGTGCCGGGAGTTCATGGCCGCGGGGACGATGCCCGGCGCCGTCATCGACGACGTGCGTCGCCATCTGGCCGAACTGGAGGAGAGGACCGGACGGCGCTTTGGTGGTGGCCCGATGCCGCTCCTGGTGTCCGTCCGGTCGGGCGCGCCCATCTCGATGCCGGGAATGATGGACACCGTCCTGAACCTGGGCCTCAACCAGGAGTCGGCCGTCGCCCTGGCCGCGGCGACCAATGACGTCGGTTTCATGGCCGATGTCTACAGCCGGTTCTGCCGGATGTTCGCCGACATCGTGCTGGGAGACGGTGGCGACGCGGTAGTCGAGGCGGCGGGGCCGATCAGGGCGGCGCTCACGCCGGGGGCCGACCCGGTGACGGTCTTCACCGAACTCGAGGCCGCCTGCCGGCAAGCGCTGCTCGACGCGGTTGGCGAAGCGATTCCCGACAACCCCTACGAGCAGCTCGAGCGGGCCATCGGGGCGGTCTTCGAATCGTGGAACTCACGCCGCGCCGTCACCTACCGGCGGCACCAGAAGATCGCCGACGACCTGGGTACGGCGGTGGTCGTCCAGACCATGGTGTTCGGAAACCTCGGACAGCCCTCCGGGACGGGAGTGGCCTTCACCCGCGACCCTCTCACCGGCGAGCCCACGCTCTACGGCGAGTACCTGGAAGGTGGGCAGGGAGAGGACGTCGTGGCCGGGACGTCGAATCCGATGACCCTGCGCGAGGCCGCCGAGCGGCTACCGGACGTCTTCGCCGAGTTCAAGCGGCTGGCGCAAGACCTGGAGACCGCTCATGGCGACGTGCTCGACATCGAGTTCACGGTCGAGCAGGGCAAGCTCTACCTGTTGCAGGTCCGCAGCGCCAAGCGGACTGCGGAGGCCGCCATCCGGATCGCCGCCGATTTCCTGCGTGACCGCAAGGTCCCACCCGCTCAGGTGCTGGCCAAGGTCTCGACCGACCAGATCCGCCAAGCGGAGCGGCCCGCTTTCGAAGACAGCGCGCTGACGGCTGCCCGCCGGTCCGGGGCGCTGGGCTCTGGTATCGGAGCGTCGCCCGGACAGGTGAGCGGGGTGGTCGTCGTCGACCCTGACCGCGCCGTCGAGGTGGCGGCGGGCGGCGAGTCGGTGATCCTCACCCGTCCGACCACGAGTCCCCTCGACCTCCACGGCATGATCGCCGCCACCGGGATCGTGACGGCGCTCGGTGGTGCCACCAGCCACGCGGCCGTCGTGGCCAGAGCACTCGGAAAGCCCTGCGTGGTCGGGTGCACCGCGGTCACGATCGATCTCGAACGGCGAAACCTCCGGATCGGTGATCACGAGTTGGTGGAAGGCGACGCCATCTCCATCGACGGCGCCACGGGCGAGATCTTCGCCGGACGGCTGCCGACGACGCAGGCCGAGGGGTCGGGAGCGCACCTCTCGGAGATCCTGGCCGCCGCCGACGATGCCGCTCGCTGTCGCCTCTTCGGGCGGGCGACGACGGCCGAGCAGGTGAAGAGCATCCTCGACCGCGGCGCCCAGGCGGTCGCCACTCGTCTCGGAGACGTCCTCGCCACCACCGGGCACCTCGAGAAGCTCGTCGAACTCCTCGTCTCCCACGAAGTGGACGGGACGACGCTCGACGGCTTCGAGGACGTCATCGCCGATGTCCTCACACCGCTCCTGGTCGCGGCCGGCGAGGCCGAGGTCGTCGTCCGGGCGGTCGACCTCTCGTCCGACGAGGCCATGGAGCTTCTGGACGGCCCCGCTCTGCTGGCGCGCCACCCACGCTTCCGCCTGCCGTTGGGGCTCCCGGAGTTCATCGCCGTCCAGGTGGCGGGGCTCGCCCTGGCGGCCAAGCGCAGCGGGCACCCGAGGCCGCCGCAGCTGAGCCTGCGTCATGTGACCGATCCCAACGAGGCGCAGGAATTCCGCCGGATCGCCTCGACCGAGACGCTGCGGCGCGGGCTGGCGCCCGTACTCGTGGGGGCGACCGTGACAAGCCCCCGCGGCGCCCAGCTCGCCCCGGAGATCGCCCGGTACAGTGACCTCATCTGGCTCGAGGTGCGGGGACTCCAAGCCCAGCTCTACGGGTACCCGGCCAGCCTGTGGCTCACCGACGACCCACTCGACGAATACGTCCGGAGACGGATGCTCTCGAGCGACCCCCGGGCCAGCCTGGACGAGTCGATGCGCGTGCTCCTCGCCTCGGTGGCGACGGCGCGCATCTCGGCTCCGTCGTGCCGGCTGGGGATCCGGTTGACGGGCCCGGTCTCCGAAGAGCTGGCGGCGGGGTTCTACCGGCTCGGGTTCCGCACCTTCGCCATCGACGCCGACGAGGTGCGGACAGCCCGGCTGGCCTTCGGCAAAGCGGCGCTGGCGGAGTGATGGATTCCTCCGAAACGGCGCCCTGCAGAGTCTTCCTGTTCCGCCATGGGCACGCGCAGATACCCGACGAGCAGGGACAGGTCTGGAGCTACTCCGAGGCCGCACTGACGCCCGCCGGCCGCCGCCGCGCCGCGGAACTGGCGACGGCGTTAGAACCCATCCACCTCGATGCCGTCTTCAGCTCAGATCTGCGGCGGGCCTCGGAGACCGCCGGGGCTATCGCCACGCCCCGAGGCATCCCGCTCATCCTCGACGCCCGCCTGCGCGAATTGAACATCGGGGATTTCGAGGGGACGACGGTGGCGGAGCTGCGGCAGGGCGATCCCCGCTTCCTGCCTTGGCCCGAGGTCTACTTCGAGGGCCGCCACGCCGGTCCCACCCGCCATGTCCCCGCCGACCTGCCGTGGCCGGGGGGCGAATCCGTGGCCGGCGCGCTCGGCCGGGTTCTTCCCGTCTTCCTCGACATCGTCCGCAACCACCAGGGCCGGACGATCGCCCTGTGCACCCACGCCTACGTGCTCCAGGCTCTTCTGTGCCACATCGTCGGGGCTGACGTCTCGCAGTACTGGGCCTTCGCGGGCTTGGAGGCCTCCCTGACGCTCGCCCAGGTCGGTACCGACGGCCGCGGCCTCCTGCGCACC
>JAUZEX010000274.1 GCA_030838815.1 Actinomycetota bacterium | reverse complement strand
CCTTGACCTCCCGGCGGATCTCCTCCCGGCCCCGCATGAACTCGGCCAGGGTGAGGAGCAGGTCGGCCAGCTTGCCGCCGACGGTCTGCTGGATGCGGATGGCCTGCACCACCCAGGCGAGGTCCTCGACGTCGAGGCGCTGGGCCATGCGCTCCAGGGCGTCGACCAGCGGATCGCCGAGGGCGGTCTCGGCCACGACCCGTTCGAATTCCTCCGACATCGGCGGTTCGCTCTCCTCCACCATCGACTGCACCGACCGGAGGGCGGTGTGGCCAGCCTGGAGGGAGGAGGCGATGAGCGACAGCGCCTCGGGGAGCTGGGCCTCGAACGCCTTGCGGCGGCGACCCACCTTGAACTTCACGAAGTTCCAGGCCAGGAAGGGACCGGCCACGGCCGAGATGACGCCCAGCAGTGGCTGGCCGGTGAAGAAGTACATCACCGCGCCGAGGGCGGCCCCGCCGCCGGCGGCGGCCAGGACGAACTCCCCGGGGCGCAGCGGGAGACGGGCCCGTTCGAGCTCCCCGGCCACGCGGGCCATCAGGTTGAAGTGCTCGAGGCCTTCGGTGGCCAGCCCTACGGTGCGCTCCAGGAGGGCGGCCCGCGACTCGGTCACCGCCTCGATGGGGATGTCACGCTCCCCGAAGGGGAGCTGGAGGATGGTGGCCAGGTCCTCGTCCCGTTCCTTGGCCCGCTGCAGGAACGACACGACGGCCAGGGATAGCCCGATCCCGACGGCCAGGGCGGCGAGGAGGGAGATCACCGGCGCGCCCCCGGCACCGGGCCGCCGCTGCGCGCGATCAGCTCGGCCACCGACGGCACGGAACGGGTCTTGGGACGCACCTCCCGGGCCCGAACCGGGGCCTGGAAGACGCTGGCGGGGAGGTCGACGCCGGAGTGGACCAGGGCGTCGAGGAACTTCGGCCGCAGGCCGGCCGCCTCGATCTCGCCGACCTGGCGGCCGTCGACCGAGGTGCGGGGCACGAAGCGGAACAGCTGCTGGAGCAGGATGATGTCGCCCTCGAGGCCCTGGACCTCCTCGACGGAGATGATCCGCCGGGTGCCGTCGGACGCCCGCTCCAGCTGCACGATGACGTTGATGGCGGAGGCGATCTGCTCCCGGATGGCCCGCATCGGCAGGTCGAAGCCGGCCATCAGGACCATGGTCTCCAGCCGCGACAGGGCGTCCCGGGCCGTGTTGGCGTGCACGGTCGTGATCGAACCGGCGTGACCGGTGTTCATGGCCTGGAGCATGTCGAGGGCTTCGCCGCCCCGGACCTCGCCGACGACGATGCGGTCGGGCCGCATCCGCAGGGCGTTGCGGACCAGGTCGCGGATGCGGACTTCGCCGCGGCCCTCGGAGTTGGCCGGACGCGACTCGAGCCGCACGACGTGGGGCTGCTGGAGCTGGAGCTCGGCGGCGTCCTCGATGGTGACGATGCGCTCCCGCTCGGGAATGAACGACGACAGCACGTTGAGGGTGGTCGTCTTGCCGGTGCCCGTCCCGCCCGAGACGAGGACGTTGAGCTTGCCCCGGACGGCCGCCTCCAGGAACAACGCCAGGTCCATGGTCATCGAGCCGAAGTTGATGAGGTCGGCCACGGTGTAGGGGTCCTCGGCGAACTTCCGGATGGTCAGCACGGCCCCGTTGAGGGCCAGCGGCGGGACGACGGCGTTCACGCGGGAGCCGTCGGGGAGGCGGGCGTCGACCATCGGGCTCGACTCGTCGACCCGCCGGCCCACGGCGGTGACGATCTTGTCGATCACCTGGCGGTACTGGCCGTCGTCGGTGAAGGCCAGGTCGGTGGGCTCGATGACGCCCCGGCGCTCGACCCAGATCTGGTCGTAGGCGTTGCACATGATTTCGGTGACGGTGGGGTCGGCCAGCGGCGCGTCGAGGGGCCCGTAGCCGAGGATGTCGGAGAGGACCTCGGCTACGAACTTGGACCGCTCGACCGGGGAGATACGGACGTCCTCCCGCTGCAGGGCCCGGTCGAGGGCGGCCTTGACCTCCTTGTCCAGCTCGGGGCCGACGCGCTTCGATCCGGTGAGGCGGGGGCCGAGGTCGGCCAGGACGAGGTCCCGCACCCGCTTCTTGGTGACCTCCCACCCGACGTTGCTCCGCTTGCGGGTCGACCGCTCGGCCGGCGGGGCCCCGTCCTTGGGGGCCGGTTCATGGCGCTCGGAGCGGGGCGTCGGGCCGGCGGGAGTGGGTCGGGTCGGTCGGGTCGGCCGCTCGGCGGGCTCGGGCGCGGCCTCAGGAGCGGGCGTGGCCCGGGGGCGGACGGGGTTCGTGGCCGCCTTGGCCGCCTTGGCCGCCTTGGTGGCCTCAGCGGCGTCTTCGGACTCGACGGCGCCGAGGCGCTCGGAGAGCTTCATGAGGCATTCCCGGCGGCCAGGTGCAGACTCCGGCCGAAGAGCTTGAAGCGGCCCTGGTTCTTGACCGGCTGCTCGAAGCCCTCGTTGGCTTTGGCCCGTTCGGCGTCGGGCAGGTATTCGAGGAGGCAGGCGGCGAGCTTGCGGGAGACCTCGGCGGTGGGGTCGGACGCCAGCACCGGCATGCCCATGTTGATCGACCGGGAGACTTCCTTGGCGTAGGGCAGGATGGCCTTGAAGCCCTGGGGGAAGAGCCGGGTGATCTGGCCGATGTCGAGGCCGACGTCGCGCTCGGCCTTGTTGAGGATCAGCGAGACGTTGTCGGACGGGATCCGCAGCTTGTCGAGCGTCTGGAGGAAGACGCCGAGGTTGCGGACGCTGGGCAGGTCGACCGTGGCCAGCGAGAAGAGGTGCTCGCTGACGTCGAAGGCGGCCAGGACGACCTCGGTGAGAGCGGCCGGCGTGTCGACCACCAGGTAGTCGCAGTGGCTGCGGAGGACGTCGAGGATGCGGGTCACGTCGGCGGGCCCGATGCGGTCGGCTTCGGCCGGGTCCTTGGGGGCGGCCAACACGGAGAAGCCGCCCTCGTGGGGCACGAGGAACTCGTCGAGGTGCTCGGCGAACTCGAAGTCGTCGTCGCCGCCGTCGCGGTGGAGAGCGTCGTAGATCGTGTAGTTGGGTCGCAGCCGCAGGGCGGTGGAGACCTCGCCGAACTGCAGGTCGAGGTCGA
>JAUZEX010000256.1 GCA_030838815.1 Actinomycetota bacterium | reverse complement strand
GTGCACGATCCGACCAGCGCCGACGACAGCTCGGCGGGGTAGCCCTCGGCCTCCACGGCGGCGGCCATGGCCGACACCGGGCGGGCCAGGTCGGGGGTGTGGGGGCCGACGATGTGGGGCTCGAGGGTGTCGAGGTCAATCTCGATCACCCGGTCGAAGAACCGCTCCGGGTCGGCCTCGACCGCCGGGTCGGGGCGGAGGAACCCGGCGTAGCGGTCGGCGAGGTCGGCGAACTCCTCCCGCCGGGTCGACTTGAGATAGCGGGCGGTGTGGTCGTCGTAGGGGAAGACCGAGGTGGTGGCCCCGATCTCGGCCCCCATGTTGGTGATGGTCGCCTTGCCGGTGGCGGAGATCGACTCGGTGCCGTCGCCGAAGTACTCGACGATGGCGCCCGTCCCGCCCTTGACGGTGAGGACGCCGGCCACCTTGAGGATGACGTCCTTGGGAGACGTCCAGCCCGAGAGGCGACCGGTCAGCCGCACGCCGATCAGCTTCGGAACCCGCATGTTGAACGGCCAGCCGGCCATCACGTCGACGGCGTCGGCCCCGCCCACGCCGATGGCGACCATCCCCAGGCCGCCGGCGTTGGGGGTGTGGCTGTCGGTCCCGAGCATCATCCCGCCCGGGAAGGCGTAGTTCTCCAGCACGACCTGGTGGATGATCCCCGACCCGGGCCGCCAGAAGCCGATGCCGTACTTGCGCGAGACGCTGCGGAGGAACTCGTAGACCTCGGCGTTGGTGTCGAGGGCGGCCTCGAGGTCCTCCTCGGCACCGATCCGGGCCTGGATCAGGTGATCGCAGTGGACGGTCGACGGCACCGCCACCGTGGGCAGGCCGGCCAGGGTGAACTGGAGGAGCGCCATCTGGGCCGTGGCGTCCTGCATCGCCACCCGGTCGGGCCGGAAGTCGCCGTAGTCGATGCCCCGGCCGAGCCCGATCGTGGCCGGGTCGTCGGCGTGGGCGAAGAGGATCTTCTCCGCCAGCGTCAGCGGCCGCCCCAGCCGCTCCGAGGCGATGCGGGTCGCCTCCGGGAAGCGGGCGTAGGCCCGCTCGACGAGCTCGAGGGGCGTGTTGGGACCAACGGGCTGCGCCATCTGGGCCTCCGACCTTCTGGTGTTCGACTCGAATTCGAAGTTACCCGGATGGCCCTTCCAGGCGGGAACGCTCCCCGAGCCCCCTGCTGCGACTCAGCTGCGGGGGTGCTCCTCCACGGTGACGTCCTGCATGAAGTCGCCCCGCTCCATCTGGAGGGCCACGTCCATGCCTTCGGTGACGTGGCCGAACAGGTTGTAGCTGGGGGCGAGCTTTTTGGTGCAGTCGTCAATGCAGATGAAGAACTGGGAGCCGTTGGTGTTGGGCCCGGCGTTGGCCATGGCCACGGCGCCGGCGGTGTACTCGCCCTTGACCGGCTCGTCGGGGAACTTGTAACCGGGGCCGCCCCGCCCGCTGCCCTCGGGGCAGCCGCCCTGGATGACGAACTCGGGCACGATCCGGTGGAAGGTGAGGTTCTTGTAGAACCCGTCCCGGGCCAGCGACACGAAGTTGTTGACCGTCTGCGGCGCCAGCGCGGGGTCGAGCTCCATCACGATGGCACCGCGCTTGGTGGTGATCGTGACCTTGTAGAGCGCGTCGACATTGATGCTCATGGGCGGCGGGCTCGCCATGGCGGGCTCCCTTCAGTGAGGTGGGGGACGGGACCCGGAGAGCCTAGAGGCTTTCAACCACCCTGCTGCCGGGCCTTGTCGAGCAGCATCTTCACCTGGTCGTTGAGGGGGCCGTTGGGCACCAGGGCCAGGTAGCGCTCGAAGTCGGGGACGGCGGCCTTCGGGTTGTTCTTCCCCCGCAGCTGGACCATGCCCCGGAAGAAGTGGGCGTCGGGGTACGTGTCGGCCGCGGCCACGGCGGCGTCGAGCCGGGTCAGGGCCCGGTCGGTCAGCTCGGCCGCCGTCTTCGGGTCGGCATTGGCCGACTGGGCGGCGAGGAACGACACCCAGCCGGCGTAGGCGTTGGCCTCCGGGTTCTTGGGGTCGAGCCTGGCCGTGGTCACGTACTCCTTCACCGCTTCGGTCGGCTCCCCCGCCTCGAGGAGGTAGCGGGCGAAGACGAGGTGGGCGGCGGCGTCGTCGGGGTGCTCCTTGACCTGGCGCTCCAGCGCCGCCCGCCGGGCCGGGTCGGGAGCTCCACCGTTGGCGTCGGCCGCCTGTCCGCCGGTGGCCGGATTCTTCGTGGACGACTGGGCCCCACTTGATTGGGCATTGCCGGTGATCGTCTGGCCGTCGTGGCGCTTGCCGGCCGCGGCGGCCAGAGCCAGGGCGGCGACGAGCCCGAAGGCCAGCACGGCGCCTCCGGTCAACAGCTTGCGCTTGCGGGGGGCGGGCGGCGGGGCCGGACGGGCGTCGTGCCCCTCCTCGATCGACCGCAGCACGGCCGCCGCCCGGGCGGTGTAGTCGTCCTTGAGGCTCTGGTACCGGTCGTCGTCGAGGTTCCCGGCCGCCCGCTCCTTGTCGAGGTCGGCGATCGACCGGAGGAGGAAGTCCCGCTCCGACTCGAGCGAGGCGAGGGAGTCGGGATCGTAGGCGGTCGACCGGCTCATCCGGCTGCTCCGGTCGGAGGCTGCGGGGCGGGGTCCGCGGCGGCCAGGGCGGCTTCCACCAGGGCCCGGTCGGCGTCGGTGGCCGAGAGGGCCGGCTCGCGCCGCCAGCGGCGGAAGGCCAGGGCGAGGCCGCCGGCGCCGAGGAGCAGGGCTGTCACGGGCAGGATCCACACCAGCGCGCCTGTCCCCGACGTCTCGGGCCGGAGCAGGACCCATTCGCCGTAGCGGCCGACGTAGAACGACCGGATGGCGCCGTCGCTCTCGCCGACGTCAACCCGGCGGCGGACGTCCTCATAGATGGCCTTGGCCGTCGGCGACGGGCTGTCGGCCACGGACAGGCCCTGGCACACCGGGCAGCGGAGGTCGCTGGCGATGGCGTGCGCCCGGGCCGCCGGCGAGCGGGACGGGTGACTCCGCCCCGCCCCGGCGATGACCAGCGCGGCGACGACCACCGCCGCCAGCGCCGCGCCGGGCAGCACCCGCCGGATCACCGTCCGTCCCCAAGACGCCCGCGCCCGCCCCCGGCCGCCCCTGGCGCCCTGAGACGCCCGCGCCCGGCCCCTGGCGCCGCGACGCTCCCGCGCCCGGGGCGCGCCGCCCCTGGCCCCCCGGATCTGGGAACGGATCGTGCCGGTTTTGCGGGACGATCGGTGCCGAGAAAAGGAGAACGGCCGGCGCTCGGGGCCCAGCGCAGGAGTCTGGGCATCATGCGGGGGCCTCGGCCAGGAGTTCTTCGTCGGCGGAGGGCGTGGTCGGGGCGGGCGGGGCCAGCGGATCGGGACCGGAGCCCGGCGAGCGGCGGCGGATGCGGCGCGCGGGCCAGACGGCGACGGCCGTCCCGAAGGCCAGGATCCCCCCGCCGATCCACAGCCAGACGACCAGCGGGCCGATCTGGACTCCGAGGGTGATGCGGCCGTCCTGGTCCGGAGAGGACACCAGCGTCAGGTAGATGTCGCGCAGGAGACCGGTGCGGACCGACGGCGTGCCGATGGCCTGCGGCGAGTTGGGGAAGATCGACAGGGCGGGGGCGTAAACGCCGAGGTCATGGCCGCCCCGCTCGACCCGGATGCGGGCCTGGAACTTGTCCTTCTGGGCGGTCTGGTGCCGGGTGGAGCCGAGGTAGGTGAAGTGGTGGCTCTGGACCGTCACCCGCTGCCCCTGCACCAGATGGAACTCCCGCTTGGTCGTGTAGCCCATGCTGGCGGCGAGCGCGACGGCGATCACCACCACGGCGAAGTGGACGACGAGACCGCCGTAGAGGCGGCGGTTGCCGGCCACGGTCCGGCGGAGCGCCCCGGGCCAGCCGCCCCCGGAGGCCCGGCGGGTGGC
>JAUZEX010000244.1 GCA_030838815.1 Actinomycetota bacterium | reverse complement strand
GGGTGATGGTCCCCACACCGTCTCCGGCCAGGAGCTCATGTCCGGCGGCGCCGGCGCGGTCGGCGGCGAACGTCACGGTGGCGGTCATGCGGGCGCCGTCGGTGCAGTCGGGATCGTCTCCGGCGTCCTTCACGACGACTGCTTCGAACGGCTCGCCCGACGGCCCCGCCTCGACCGGGAAGGAGACCCGATCGCCGCCCGGCAGCCCGACCTCCACGGTCTCCGGCCGTACCCCCGTGAACAACCCGGTGGCCCCCGCCTTGGCCGCCGCCGAGGCGCAGGTCCCGGTGGTCCACCCGGTCCGCAACCCCGAGACGCGCTCGGCGACGTCCGGCGACAGCTCCGGTTCGTCCGGCGTGTTGGGGACGTCGCTCGTCATGGGAAGTTCATTGTCCCCGCCAGGGCGCCAAGCCGGCGGGACGGGCATCGAGGGGCGGTATCGGCCCGGCGGCCGGGGTGGGCCACCAGCCGGCGGCGACGCCGGCGGCCAGGGCCGCGCCCCGGGCGGTGGCCTCCGCCACCGGGGAGCGCAGGACCGGCACCCCCACCACGGCCGCCTTGGCCTGCAGCCAGGCCGGGTTGCGGCTGCCACCCCCGAACACCACGAGCCGGCGGTGCGGCCCGGCCAGCGCCGCGACCCGCTCGGCGGCGGCGGCCGTCCTCCGGGCCAGCGCCTCCAGCGTCGCCGCCCACATCTCCGCCGCCGGCCCGACCGCCACCTCGATCCCCTGTCCCAGCGCCACCACCTCGCCGACCGGCAGCTCGATCGCAGCCATACCCTCCCCTGCCTTGGAGCCGCCACGCTCGAGGTGGGCCGCCAGCGCTTCGATCACGAGGCCGGAGCGGGTGGCGCTGGCCAGCACGGCCCAGGCTTCCCCGCCGGGCCAGAGGGTCACCGCCAGATCGAGCTCCAGAGCCCGCGCCACATCAGGACGGGCGTCGAGCCGCCGGACCAGGGTCTCCGCCGTCCCCACCGAGTTGAGCAGGTCGTCGGGCCGGGCCCCGAGCCCGGCCGCCGCGGCGAGATGGTCGTGCCCGGCGATCGTGACCGGGATCCCCTCCGGCAGCCCGAACTCGGCCGCCGCCTCCCCCACCACGGACCCCATCGCTTCCCCCGCGGCCCGCACCGGAGGGAACAGGGCGGCTCCCCGGCCGTCACCCCACTCCGCGCCGCCCACCGCCGCGACCTCGTCGGCGGCCTCCGGCGCAGCACCCGCCCGGCTCCCGGCGCCGGGGCCGGGGCCATGGGTGCCGGCGAGGACGTGGGCGATCACCTCGGGGAGGAAGCGGCGTTCGGTGACGTCGTAGGCGCCGGTCCGGGCGGCCAGCGAATGTTCCGTGGCCTCGGCCCCGGTCAGCAGGAACAGGGCGAGTTCCGGCACGCCGAGCCAGCGGTCCGGTTCGGCCATGCCGTGGTCGACGAGCCAGCCGAGTTTGGCCACCGAGGAGACGGTCCGGACCCGCCGGCCCGTCCACAGGGCCAGCGCCGGGCCGAACCGCCGCTCCAGGGAGGCGACCGTCTCCTTCCCCCGCCCGTCGTGCCAGGCGATGATCGGAGCCAGCGCCCGACCGTCGCGCATCGGCGCCCCGCTCTCCGCCATGCCCGCCAACCCGACGGCCGCCACCCGCTCGCGCTCCGGTCCGAGGGCCGACAGGACGTCGCCCAGCGCCCGCCGGAGGTCGGCGACCCCCATGTCGATGCCCTCGGCGGATCGGCCGAACGGCGTCGGCACCGAGGCGGCCCGTTCCCCGCCCGCGGTGTCGATGACGACCGCCTTGATACGGGTGGTTCCGACGTCGAGGCCGAGCAGCAACCCCCGGTCCAAGGCGCTAGTACTCGATGCCCTTGAGGGCTTTGATCCCCTGGTCGTAGGCGTGCTTGACCTTCTGCATCTCGGTGACGGTATCGGCCACCTCGACCAAGCCGGGCCCGGCGTTGCGCCCGGTCATCACCACGTTGGTCTTCGGGGCCCGGCCCCGCACCGCAGCTACGACCTCCTCCTCCGGGACCCACCCGTAGGCCACGGCGTAGGTGATCTCGTCGAGGATCAGCAGCGCGTAGTCGCCGCTGCGCAGCTTGTCCCGGGCGACCTCGAAGGCGTGGCGGCCCTTGGCGGCCGTCTCGTCGAGATCGGTCGACTCCCACGTGAACCCGTCGCCGAGGGTGTGCCATTCGATGCCGAGGTGGTCGGCCAGCTTGCGCTCGCCCGTCTTCCACTTCCCGCCCTTGACGAACTGGACGACCCCCACCCGCCAGCCCCGGGCCCACCCCCGGGCCATGACCCCGAAGGCGGCCGAGGACTTCCCCTTGCCATGCCCGGTGTTGAGGAGGACGACGGAGTCGGCGCGGGTCACGCGGCGGAGGCTAGTGCGTCAGGGGAGGAGGCAGGTGAGGCTCCCCCCGTGTGCCTCAGGGGAGGCAGGTGAGGCTCCCCCCGTGTGCCTCAGGGGAGGCAGGTGGGGCTCCCCCCGTGTGCCTCAGGGGAGGCAGGTGGGGCTCCCCAGTGCCAGCATGTCGCCCGTGACGCCGATCACCTTTGCCCACAGGGGCGGGCGCGCCGACGCCCCCGAGAACACCCTGGACGCCTTCCGGCGGGCGCTCGAGGTCGGCGCCACCGGCCTGGAGTCCGACGCCCGCGTCGCCGCCGACGGCGAGGTCGTACTGGTCCACGGCCCCACGATCCGGGCCGGGCTGCGTCGGGCCAAGGTCCGCCAGCTGCCGGCGGCGCGCCTGGCCGAGCTGGGCGTGCCCCGCCTGGCCGACCTCTACGCTGACCTGGGCTCGAACTTCGAGCTTTCGCTCGACCTCAAGGAACCCGAGGTCGTCGGGCCCATCCTGACCGTGGCCCGGGCCGCGGGCGCCGTCGACCGGCTGTGGCTGTGCGCCCGGGACCTGTCCGACCTCGATGCCGCCCGCCGGCTCGACGCCGACGTCCGGCTCGTCCACTCCATGGGGCGGCGGGCCTACGGCGACGCCCTCGAGCGCCACGCCTCCACCCTGGCCCGGACCGGCATCGCCGCCCTCAACCTGCGGGAGGGCGAGTGGTCGCTGGGCCTCGTCACGCTGGCCCACCGCTTCGGCCTGCTGGCCTTCGCCTGGGACGCCCAGGAGTACCGCCGGATCCGGGCCGTCCTCGAGATGGGGGTGGACGGGATCTACAGCGACCACGTCGAGCGGATGGTGGCCGCCGTCGGCGAATGGTCGGCGCCGCCCACCGCCTGACTACAGCAGGCTCAGGTCGTTCAGCGGCCAGATCTTGACGAAGGCCCGGCCGACGATCGAATGCTCGTCGATCGATTTGAAGAAGGTGGAGTCCCGGGAGTCCTGGCGGTTGTCGCCCAGCACCCAGACCCGGTCGGGCGGGACCTTCTCGGGCGGGAAGTCGCGGCTGCGGACGTCAGGTGGAAGATAGGGCTCGTCGAGTGGCTTGCTGTTGATGAAGATCGAGCCGTTGCGGCCCTCGATCGTCTCCCCGGGCAGCCCGACGACCCGCTTGATCAGGTCTTTCACCTGGGCGGTGGCGGCGCCGGGCGGCGCCGTGAAGACGACGACGTCGCCCCGGTGGACGTCGTGGAGCTTGTACGACAGCTTGTTGACCAGGACCCGGTCGTTCTTCACCAGCGTCGGGACCATCGACTCCGACGGGATGTAGAAGGCCTGGATCAGGAAGCCCCGGACGAAGAGGGCCACCGCCAGCGAGGCGGCCACCAGGACGAGCCACTCGTAGCCCTGCTTCTTGCGGCTGCCCTTCTTCTTCCCCTTCTTGCCGGTCGCCTCGGCGCCGGTCTCCTCCGCCGCGGCGGGGGTCAGATCCTCCGCCGGGACGTGCACCGACTCCGCCACCGGAGCCGTCGCGACGTCTCCCAGCGGCGGCTCGGGCGGTAGCGAACCGACCTCAGCCGCCGTGCCCGGAGTGCGGGGTGTCCCCGCAGAGATGTCAGAAGGGCGATCCACGAACAACCATCCTCGCACGTCGACCCCTCGGTTCCGGGTCGGACACCCGGAAGAGGCCGGTCATCCGTACCGGACGAGGAGGCGCCGGGCGGCCTCGGCCGCTTCGACCCGCACCTCGGCGGGGTCCAGAACTTCAGCGGCAGGCCCGAGCCGGAGGAGCAACCGCTCCAACCAGGCCCGTTCGCTGGCCACCAAGACAACCCTCAGCCTACCGTCCGGCAGCTCGTCGACGGATTCCATCGGGTAGCTCTCGGGCACCCAGGCGGCGCTCGCGTTCAGCAAAAGGGTGACTCGCCGGTCGGAAGGCCGCGGATTGAATATCGCACCCGGGGACACCCCCGGACCCCCGGGCACGGGGGACACCCCCGAGCCCCCGGGACGGGTCGGTCCGGCGCCGCCGTCACTGGCGGCTTCGAAGTGCTCCCCCGTCGGCCGCACCCCCCGCACCCGGTCGACCCGGAAGAGGCGGTCGTCCCCGGCCCGGTGGCAGTAGGCGTCGACGTACCACTGCCCCGCGGCGGCGAAGACCGCCCGGGGGTCGATTCGCCGGGTCGTGAGCTCGTCGCGGCCGAAGGTGTAGTAGTCGATCTCCACCCGTTCGCCCGCCCCGGCCGCGGCCCGGAGCGGCTCGAGGTAGCGGGCGGCACCGAGCTCGACGGCCATTCCGTCCCCGGCCCCGAGCAGGCCGGCCAGCTTTCCGAGGGCGGCAGCCAGGGAGCCCGACGGATCGGCGCCGGGGACGGCCAGCAGGGCCTGACCGGCGGCCAGGAGGGCGAACCCTTCCCCGGGCGTGAGGCTCAGCGGACGGGCGAAGTACTCGGCGAAGCGGAGGAAGACCCGGCCGTCGACGATCTCGCAGTCGATCAGCCGGTCGGGGGTGTAGGGCGGCAGACCGCAGAACGGGACGAGCTCGAGGTCGCGCTCCAGTTCGGCGAGCTTCATACCGAAGCGGGCGGCCAGCTCGTCGAGGGTGCTTCCCTGGTGGTCGACGATCCAGGGGATGATCGTGAGGAGCCGCCGGAGCCGGAGGGCGGCGTCGGGCCGGGTCACGCCCCGGCTCCCGATCCGGCCAGGGCCGAGAGCCAGGCCGCCATATCGGCCCGCAGCTCAGGCGGCGCCAGCACCTCGGCGTGGTCGAGGAGGCCGAGCACCCAGGAGCGGAAGGCCTCCCGGTTGGTGACCGCCATCCGCAGCACCGTCGACCCGTCGTCGCGCCGCTCCGCCACCGCTTTCCCACCGAGGTCGGCTTCGACCCAGCCGGCCTGGTCGGCCGACACCAGCACCAGGGCCTCCACCGGCTCCTCGTCGCCGAACCGCCACGGCTCGTCCCGCAGGGCGGAGGCGGGGTCGAAGCCGTCCGGCCGCTCGAAGGCGCCCGCCCGTCCGGGCTCGATGCCCGACTCGATGCGGTCGGCCCGGAAGGCCCGGATCGCCTCCCGGTCACAGTCGAAGCCGACCACGTACCAGTGCCCGTTGCGGAACACGATCCCGTAGGGATCGAGGCGGCGGGGTCCGCCCCGGTAGGTGAACGCCACCCGGGCCCGGCGCCGGTAGGCATCGAACAGCGCGGGCAGGGCCGGCACGTCGGGCAGGGCGGCCAGCGTCGGAGCGGCCGCCCCCAGGGCCCCGCCCAGTTTGAGCAGCGCGTCCCGGCCCGCGCCGCCGCCCGGATCTCCCACCTGTCCCTCCAGCCGCACGGCCGTGACCGCCAGGTGGAGGGCGACGCGCTCGTCGTCACTCAGGTCGAGCGGGGGCAGCTCGTAGTCGGCCCGGTGGATGCGGTAGCCCGTCTCCTGGTCGAAGGCGTGGAGCGCTTCGAGCGAGATGGGCACGCCGATCTCCCGCAGCGTCGCCTTGTCCCGCTCGAACTGGCGCCGGTACGACTCCCGCTCCGCCGGATAGCCCGGCACCCGCTCGACGATCTCCTCCAGGGTGAGGGGCCGCCCGGTTTCGAGGAGGACGGCGACGAGGTTGGTGAGTCGCTCCAGTCGGTCGGCCATCGCCCTCCGATCGTAGAGGCGATCGTCACCCCATCCCGGGATTTCGGGGGAACATCAGTTCGGAGGCCAGGACGCCGGCGGCGGCGCCGCAGGCGAAGAGCACCGGGTCGGCGGCGGCCGGCCGCCCCATCGACGTCACGGCCAGGCCATGCTGGGCGAACAACCCCAGGATGTCAGGCGGCTTCACGGCCACGACCTCGTGGCGGACGTCGAGGCCGGCGGCCGCCACCGCGGCGCGCAGCGTCTCCTCCTCCGGCCCGCCGACCAGCGGCAGCGCTACGGTGACCCGGGACCGGCAGGCCAGCCCGAGGGCGGTGGCCGAGTGGTGCGACAGCCCCTGGTGGCGGGGGCGGGGGTCGGCGAAGGAGGCCCGCAGGCAGGCGATCGGCCGCCCGCCGACGGCCGCGGCGGCGTCGAGCACGGGCCCCACCTCGATGGCCGAGAACCCGAGCCGGGTGCCGGTGCCGGCCACCCCCGGGCCCATGGCCACCACGACCGCGTCGGCCCCCGCCACGTGCCGGGCGACCGCCAGGGCGGAGAAGATCGACACCGCCTCGAAGTCGCCCCCGAACGCCTGCCCGCAGGTGACGGTGGCGTCGAGCAGCCCCCGCTCGGTGAGCGCCGCCGCCAGGTCGGACAGGGCCAGCGGCAGCCCGGCGCCGTCGGTCATGACGTAGACGAGCCGCGCCCCCGGTGCCGCGTCCCGGAAGGCGACCGCCACCGCCGGCACCTGGCTGTGGAGCCCGGCCGCCACCACCGGCATCCCGCCGACGTCGTCGGCCTCGGCCAGGACCGCCTCCCGCTCCTCCGTCGAACCGACGTCGGCCTGCAGGCTGGTGTACCGGGCCTTGAGCACATGCCCCGGCCCCGGTTCCCGCCACTCCTCCCGGGCCAGGTTCCAGTGGACGACGTGCCACCCCCCGGTCCCGAGCCCCAGCTCGACCGCCGTCGTGTTGACGACCACCGGGTCCCCCACGCCGACGGGCCCGGTGAGCTGCGTCAGCACGTAGGCCCGCTCCGGCCCGTCCCCGAGATCGACCTCCACCCGCTGCAGCCCGCGCCGCTCCTCGAGCAGACGGACTACGACCCCGGTCCGGAACGACGGCATCCCGAAACCCTACGCCCACCCCCTTCCGGCGTTCGTTTACCGGGATGGATCGGAAAAGGAACGCCGGTTCAGGCGGACGGGCCCCGGCGCTTGCGGTCGCGTTTGGCCAGGCGCTGGCGGATGACCGCCCGGCGCTCCTGGAGATCCCGGTAGGTCAGGGTCTCGAGCTCGGAGTCGACGCCGAAGGAGGCTTTCACCCCGGACAGGTCGATCATCTGTGTCCGGGGGTCGACCCCGACGTCGGCGGTGATGCGGGCGCCGTGGGTGACGGCGAAGTGGGTGGCGATGTGGGCGATCTCGGCGAACAGGTCGAGGTCGGGGGCCAGGGTGGCGATGGTGCCGTCGAGGAAGACCAGGTTCTTGACGAACAGCATGAGTTCCTTCGGCATCCGGGCGCCGTAGCCGAGGAGGCCCTTCACCGTCCGCTGGATCTCCGCCACCAACTCGTCGGGGGTGAGCGTGGTGGGGTCGACCGGCGGGCGGTCGAGGCCGAGGTCGGCGATGACGGCGTCGAGGTCGGTGTCGGGCGGGAGCGTGCCGAGGTCCCGCAGCGCGGCCATCTGCCCCTTCACGTCGTTCACGGTCGCCCCCACCAGGAGGCGCAGGAACGCCCGGCGGCGGAACTCGTCGAGGCGGCCGGTGATGCCGAAGTCCAGCAGCGCGGTCCGGCCGTCGGGCAGGACGAACAGGTTCCCGCCGTGGAGGTCGCCGTGGAAGATGCCGCACAGCATGGCGCCCTCCAGGAACCCGATCATCCCGGCCCGGACCAGGGCGGCGGTGTCGACCCCGGCGGCCTGCATGCCGACCACGTCGTCGTAGGCGAAGCCGGCCAGGCGCTCCATGACCAGCACCCGGCGGGTCACGAGGTCGGGGTGG
>JAUZEX010000242.1 GCA_030838815.1 Actinomycetota bacterium | reverse complement strand
GACGAGGTCGGTGGCGGCCTTGATCTCGTCGGCCAGGGTGCGCAGCCGCGCCGTGGTCTCGTCGATGTTCGTGGTGAGTGCCGCCTGATGGTCGTCGGTCACGTGCTGGCTGCCGACGGCATCGGCCCGGGCCGCGGCCAGAGCCGGGAGGCGGACGTCGATGGCGGCCAGGCACTTCGCCCTGAGGGTCTCCAGGTCGCGGGTGCCAGTGTTGGTCGGGTTTGACGGGTTGGTCGGGGCGGACGAGGCGGTCGTGGGGGTGGAAGAGACCGGGCGGCGGGGGCCGGCCCAGGCGGCGGCGGGAACGGCGACGGCCAGGCCTACGCCGACGACGGCGGCGGCGAGGCGGGTGCGGAAGGTGTTCATCGAAGGTCTCCTTCGGGGGTGGCGACGTCGTGGTCGGCGTCGGTGAGCTGGGTGTCGAGGTCGGCGAGAGCCCGGTCGATGGCGGCCAGGCTCTGGCCCGGGTCCACCGCGGGGGCGGCGGTTCCGCCGTCGCCCTCGGGCCGGGGGACGACGGCCGCCGGACCCGGTCCGCCCGGAGCGCCCGGAGCGGTCGGGGCGCCGGCCGCGGCAGTGGTGGCGGCGGGTTCCGGTGGCGCGGCCCGGCCCCCGTCGCCGGAGCCAGGAGCCCCGCCGACGACGCCACCAGGGGCGGTCCCGGCCGACCGGTCCCATCCGTCCGGGCCCGTGGAGACGGTGACGCCCGTGGCGGCGGCCGGAGGGGCGGAGCGGGCCGGCGCCGACCCGCAGCCCGAGAGCAGCAGGGCCGCGGCAGAGACGGCGACGATCGCGCCCAGGGCGAGGCGGGCGGACGTTCGGGGGCTGTCGGCGGTGGTCACACCCCGATGATCGGGACCGATTGTCAGGGATTCGTGAAGCCGTCGCCAACGGTCCGTGAGGGCCGCCGGAGACCCCCGCCCGTCCGTGGCCCTGTCCCACCCTCTCCGTACGCTGCAAGCGAGCACTTCCCCCGCTCAGTTCCAACGAGTCGTGGGAGGTTCGCCATGTGCCTGCAGGCCGGCCCGGCCCTGGGCTTCGATCCGCCGGAGCGCGTCGCGCTCAACAACCCCGGAGACGCCATCGCCTGGGCCCGCACCATTCCTGGTTTCGGCTGGTACGCCGAGATCTACGCCCTGTTTCTCAACCCCGATCGGACGCTACGGCGGGCCGCCTGGCTCGGTTCCGCCACCGCCCTCGACGACTTCGTCGCCTGGCCCGACTTCTCCCTCGGCTACACGCCGCCGGGCGGCGCCGAGGCGGTGATGCTCCTCGTCTGCCGGCCCGGGGAAGGGGTGGAGCCGACGCCCGACGACACCGAGGTCTTCGCGCTCCTCGGCCTGGCCCACGACGCCCGCGGGGTCCCTCTGCTGGACGTCGTCCTCGTCGACGGCGGGAGGTGGCGTTCGCTGGCCGGCGGCTGACCCGGGCACCCGGGGCCGCCCCGGCCGGCCGGCGCTCGGCACGGTCCCGCCGTACCCGCCCGCCTGGGGCCGCCCAGGGTGACGGCGCGCGGTACGGTCCGCCGGCAATGGCGGCGACCTGTGATCTCCTCGTGGTGGGCGGCGGCCCGGCCGGCGCGGCCGCCGCCATCCGCGGCGCGGCCGCCGGGCTGTCCGTTGTCGTCTGCGACAAGGCCGCCTTCCCGCGGGACAAGACGTGCGGCGACGGGTTGACCGCCTCCGCCCTCCGCCTCCTGGAGCGGCTCGGGCTCGACCCGGCGGCGGTGGCCGGGTGGGAGCCGATCCACGGCGTCGCCGTGCGCTCCCCCAGCGGCCGGGTCGTCGACCTCCCCCTTCCGGACTCCGGGCTGTTCGCCGCCGTCGCCCCCCGGGCCTCCCTCGACGAGGCGCTCCTCGACGTGGCCGCCCACGCCGGCGTCGAGGTCCGCCAGCAGGCCGCCCTGGAAGGCCTCCGCGAGATCGGCGCCGCCGGCGAGACCAGCGCCGCCCGGGAGACCAGCGCCGCCGGCGAGACCGGCGTCGGCGTCGAGGCCGCGTTCTCCGACGGGGGCGTGGTGCGGGCCCGGTACGTCGTGGCCGCCGACGGGATGTACTCGGCGGTCCGCCGCCTCACCGGCACGTCAGGGGTGCACCTCGGGGAGTGGCACGCCTTCCGGCAGTACTTCACCGGCGTCGCCGACCGGCGCCTGTGGGTCATCTTCGAACCCGACCTCCTGCCCGGCTACGCCTGGGTCTTCCCGGTCGCCGGAGGACGGGCCAACGTCGGCTTCGGACTCCCCCGCCGACCCGGCGTGTCGGTCCGCCCGATGGCCGCCCAGTGGCGCGACCTGCTCGAGCGGCCGGCGCTGCAGGAGCTACTGGCCGGTGCGGAGCCGGAGGGTCACCACCGGGCCTGGCCCATCCCGGCCGACCTGGCCCGGGCGCCGCTCAGCTCCGGCCGGATCCTCTTCGCCGGCGACGCCGCCGGGGCCACCGACCCCATGACCGGTGAGGGGATCGGCCAGGCCCTGCTCACCGGGATCCTGGCCGCCGAGGCGGTCGCCGGCGCCGGCCCCGAGCCCGACGCCGTCGCCCGCCACTACCGCGCCGCCGTCGACCACCACCTCGCCCCCGACGTCCGCTTCGCCGCCGCCCTCGGCCGGATCCTCACCTCCCGGGCCGGCGCCCGGGCCGCGGTGCGGGCCGCCGGCCTCACCCCCTGGACCAGGCGAAACTTCGCCCGTTGGCTTTTCGAGGACTATCCCCGAGCCCTCGTCCTCACCCCGTCCCGCTGGCGCAGGGGCGCCTTCACCGGCCCCGGCGCCTACCGGGCCGCGTGAGAGGAACGCCGCTGCGGCGGGCCGGTGGCGGTCGGCGCCCCGGGAGCCTGATGCTGAATCACCGGGGCCAGGCGAACCGCGGGTCCCAAAAAAATTGGACCCTTATGAGACCAATCGTCCCCCGAGGAGGGTGTGCGAATGGGCTGACGGGCCTGTTTCGGGGCCTACGCGGCCCGAAAACAGCGGTGTGGAAGCAGGATCGCCGAAACCGATGGTCCGAAAAAGGCCGCTCCCTTTCGGGACCGGTGATCGGTCGTTCACAGCCCGACGGGCCGACGCAGCGGGCGGCTAGGCGAACCAGGCCTGCATGCGCTGGGCGAACATCATGTCGCCGGAGAGCTTGAGCTTGCCGGTCATGTAGGCCTGCATGCCGTCCAGCTTGCCGGTGACGAGGCGGAGGAGGTCCGGTACCGCGAGCCCCAATGTGACCCGGGCCGCTTCGGGGGCGCCGGAGACGGCTTGGCACGTGCCGTCGGCCACCTTCAGCTGGTACTGGTGGGTGCCCTCCGGGGAGGTGATGTCGAAGCCGA
>JAUZEX010000123.1 GCA_030838815.1 Actinomycetota bacterium | reverse complement strand
TTGCTGCGCACCAGCCCCGGGGTCGGCTACCAGCTGGTGGCTCCCGAAGACCCCTGACGCTCCGGGCCGGGGCTGCTCAGGCCCCGGCTCCGATCGGCGGGCGGACGTTGTCCCAGGGGCCGGCCGTTTCCAACTGGGCGGCGACGCGCAGGAGTATGTCCTCACGGCCGTAGGCCGCCACCAGCTGGACGCCGACGGGCAGTCCGGCGGCCGTGCGGGACAACGGCAGGGAGATCGCCGGCTGCCCGGTCACGTTGAACGGTGGTGTGAACGGCGTGAAGGAGGCGGCCCGCATGAAGCCGGCCAGCGGGTTGCCGGGCGGCGAGTCGAAGGTGCCGAGGAGGACGGGCGGCTCGGCCAGGGTCGGCGTCACCAGCAGGTCGAAGCCGCAGTCGGGGGAGGCAGGCGAAGCTCCCGAATCGGGCGGATCCCACCACTCGGCCACCAGCCGGGTCGTCTTCAGCAGCCAGTCGAGGGCGCGGAGCAGGGCCGGGGCGGGCAGCGCCCGGGCCAGCTCGGCCAGGGCCCACGTCAGCGGCTCGACATCGTCGGCGGCGATGCGCTCGCCGGTGCGGGCGCTCCAGCCATCGAGGCTGAGGGCCACGCCGGCCGACCACAGGCTCAGGAAGTGGGCGGTCCAGTCGGGGAGGTCGAGGGCGCTTGGATGGGACACCTCGACGTCGTGGCCGAGCGCTTCGAGGAGGTGGGCGGCGTCCTCGGCGGCGGTGACGCAATCGGGTTGGACCACGGCCAGGCCACCGGGGGCGGCGGTCAGGAGTCCGATCCGGAGGCGGCCGGGGTCAGCCCCGACCTCGTCCCGGAACGGCCGCAGGGGTGCCGGCGCGACGTAGAGGTCGCCGGGCATCGGGCCGCACACCGCGTCGAGGAAGGCGGCGCTGTCGCGCACGGTGCGGCAGACGACGTGCTCGGCGACGACCAGCGCCGAGAAGGAGGCGTTCGGGCCGAGCGACGTGCGACCCCGCGACGGCTTGAGGCCCACCAGCCCGCAGGCGCTGGCCGGGATGCGGATCGACCCGCCGCCGTCGTTGGCGTGGGCGGCGGGCACCAGTCCGGCCGCCACCGCCGCCGCCGACCCGCCGCTGGAGCCGCCGGGGGAGCGGGACGGGTCCCAGGGGTTCCTCGTGGCGCCGTAGGCGACCGGCTCGGTCGTCGGCACGATGCCGAGCTCGGGGGTGTTGGTCCGCCCGACGGTGATGAGGCCGGCGGCCCGGAACCGGGCGGCGAGATAGCTGTCGCCGTCCTCCCGCCACTGCCGGTCGCGCAGGAACCGCATCCCTTCGTGGAACGGCTCGCCGGCCTGGTGGCAGGTGATGTCCTTGACGAGGAAGGGGACGCCGGCGAAGGGCCCGGCGTCCTCGGCCCGGGCGTGTCCGGCGGCTACCGCGGCTTCGGCGCGGGCCCGTTCGAAGCGGGGGTGGATGACGGCGTTGAGTTGCGGATCGACCAGCTCGATCCGCTCGATGGCGGCGTCGACCAGCTCCAGGGGGGTGACGTCGCCGGCCCGCACCAGGGCGGCCAGCCCGGTCGCGTCGTGGTCACCCAGGGCATCGGACATTCCCGGACGGTAGCGTGGCTCGGCAACCGGGCGCCGCCGGCCGAAGGAGACGGACCATGGCCACCTACATCGTGCTGCTCAACTGGACGGAGCAGGGGGTCGCCGAATCGGGTGACAGTCTGAACCGGGCCAACGCCGCCGCCACCGCGCTGCGCAAGCTCGGCGGGAAGATGAAGAACGTCTGGTGGACGATGGGCCCCTACGACTGTGTCAGCATCATCGACGTTCCCGACGATGAGACGGCAACCGCCTTCAGCCTGGCCGTCGGCGCACAGGGAAACGTGCGCTCCGTCACCATGCGGGCGTTCGAGAAGGCCGAGATGCAGACGATCCTCGACCGGTTGAAGTAGCAGCCGCCCCGGTCGGCATTGACCGGGGCGGACCGCGTCAGCTGCCGACCGCGTCCTTGAAGGTCTTGCCGGCCTTGACCCGCGGAACGGTGGAGGCCGGGATCGAGATCTCCTTGCCGGTGGCGGGGTTACGGCCCGTGCGGGCCGCCCGGTCGGCCCGGTCGAAAGTCAGGAACCCGGGAAGCTGGACCTTGTCGCCTCCGGCGACCGCTTCCGTGACCACGGCTTCGAAGGCGGACAGGGTCTCCCCGACCGATGTCGCGGTCTGGCCGGTCTTCTTGGCGATCGCATTGACGAGCTCGGTCTTGTTCATCGTGTCTCCGTTCGCTGGACAAGCCGTGGGACCACGCTATCTGCGGTTTACCCCCCGCCGGTGGACCGGTGGGGGAACTGCGCCCCGCCGGCGGTCGTCAGACGAGGGTGAACGCACCGTCCCCGCCCGGGAACGGGCCGCAGAGGAGCCGCCATGCCCGCCCGTCCCCGCCTGATTCTCCGGTCGCATCCGGGTCGTTCCGCCGCCGTGGCGGTCGCCGTGCTGCTCGCCTCCGGCGCCGTCGTGGCCGCCGTCGGCGGCGGGTCTGACGACTCTGGCGGAGCCCAGAAGTCCTTGTCCTCCAACGATTTGCGGTCCGTGGCGGGGGGAGCGGCCAGCTCGTCCGACAGCATCGCGAACGCCGAGACCACCCAGACGACTCTGGGGATGAGCGCCCCGGGGTCCCCGTCGGCTGGGTTCGGCCGCGGGGCGGCGGGCTTGTCGGCCGAGGCGCCGTCCTCGTCCGGCGTCGGGCCGTCGGGCCTGGGTGGCCAGCCCGTGCCGGCCGCCGTCGCCACCGGCACCTCCCGCATCGTGAAGAACGCCACCCTCAACGTCAGCCTGAAGAAGGGCGGGCTCGGGGAGGGCTACCAGCGGGCCGTCGACGCCGCGGCCGCCGTCGGCGGGTGGGTGGGTGCGTCGCAGACCGGTACCGACCAGGCGACACTCACCCTGAAGGTGCCGTCCGACAAGCTGGAAGGGGTCATCGGCACCATCCGGGGGCTCGGCAAGGTGACCTCGGTGGCGGAGACGGGCGAGGACGTCACCGCCGAGTTCATCGACCTCGAGGCCCGCATCGGTCACTGGCGGGCCCAGGAGGCGGTCTTCGTGGGCCTGATGGGTAAGGCGAAGACGATTCCGGAGACCATCCAGATCCAGCAGCAGCTGTCGACCATCCAGGAGCAGATCGAGCAGCTCGAGGGGCGGCGGAAGTACCTCGACGGGCAGACGTCGTTCTCCACGCTGCGGCTGAGCCTGGTGGAGGAGGGAGCCGTGGCCAAGCCTGACACCGGGCCGAAGCAGGCATCGACGCTGTCGCGGGCCTGGGAGCGCTCCGGTGGAGCGGCGCTGGCGGTACTGGGGGGCACGATCGTGGTGCTCGGCGTGCTCGTCCCGCTGGCCGCCGTCGTCGGGATCCCCGCCTGGGTTCTGGCCGCCGTGCTGCGCCGGCGGGGCCGCCGCCCGGAGACGGAGGCTGCCCCGGCTCAGGGGTAGTAGTTGAGTTTGTGAAGGCCGTAGAAGACGGTCAGCATCACGGTGGTGGCGGCGAAGAGCGCCGTCAGCACCACGAACGCCGATTGCCTCCGGGCGGTCGTCCTGGCCAGCGCGATCACCAGCGGGAAGGCGACGAAGATGAAGCGGGGCCGGGCGTTGATGTGGGAGCCCATCACGAGGCCGAGGCCGCTCAGGGCGTAGACGTTGAGGACGCCCGGAAGCTTGGCCCGCACCAGGACCACCATCAACACGACGGCGGTGATCATGCTCAGCGCCAGCACGATCCGGTTGGGGTTCTGCAGGGGCCGGGTGAAGACGTCGGCGAAGACGCCGAGGTTGCTCCTCCCGAAATCGAACCGCTCTCCCCAGCCCTGCGACTCGACCCGGAACCAGATGAGCGGCTCGCCGGTGTGCCACCACAGGAACCCGAAGAAGGCCCCCATCCCGACCGGGGCCAGGATCGGGGCGACGGCCGCCCGCCACTCCCGATGCTTCCAGATGGCCCAGCCGGCGGCCCAGGCGCAGGCCAGCATGATGGCCGTGGCATTGGGACGGGTGGCGCCGGCCAGAGCCGCCAACCCGCCGGCCAGCAGCCAGCGCCGCTGGAGCAGGGCCAGGAGGCAACCGGCCGAGAGCACGACCAGCAGCCCCTCGGCGTAGACCAGCGACAGGACGAACGCGCCGGGGGAGAAGGCGAACAGCACGGCCGCCCGGTCGGCGACCTGGCGGCCGGCCACCTTCTCCGCCACCATCCACACCAGCACGGTGGCCACCGCCCCGATGATCAGGGCCAGCACCACACCGGCGACGTCGGCCCCGCCGGGGAGGATGCGGTCCAGCGCCCGCATCAGCAGCGAGTACAGGGGGAAGAAGGCCACCGAGCTCTGCACCCGGCGCCCGGTACCGGCGTAGAAGTCGCCCTGGGGCACGCTGTGCGGGTAACCGTGGAGGGCGATGCGAACGTACCAGCGGCCGTCCCACACCGTCAGCACCCGGTGGAACGGCTGCTGGGAGGCCATGGCCGCCAGGCCGAGGGCGAAGGTGGTGATCACCCGGGACGCGCCGTAGGCCAGCAGCGGCACAGCCAGGGGCCGTGCCAGGCTGAGGGCCGCCCGGGAAGGCCGCTCGACCTCGATCACCGGCGGCGGCTCAGTCGGTTTGGGGGTGACGGTGCGCACGATCGACTCAGTATGGACGTTCATGCCGGGGGCGCCGGGCACCGCCGGACGGTGAGTGCCGCCGGAGCGGGCGGCCGGGGCCGCCGGCGGTGGGATCTGGTCTTTGCCCGGCCGGAGGCGCCGGGCGGGTGGGCCGATCTGCCGGTGGCGCTGGCCCGGCTCAACCTGGAGGTGCCGGTCGGCGGCGACGTCCGCTGTTCCGTGCCGGACGGGTATCCGGCGTCGGCGCCGACGCTGCCGGACGTCGTCGGTGGGGCCGGCTTCCTCGTCGGGCGCGTTCGGCGGAGTGGCCATCGGTGGGTGGTCGACGCCCGCCGCGACCGGACCCTGCCCGACTTCGTCGGAGCGGGGATGCGCCTGCTCATCTGCGGTCTCAACCCGAGCGTCGTGTCGGCCGACGCCGGTTTCGGCTTTGCCGGGGCCACGAACCGATTCTGGTCGGTGGCCGTCGCCGCCGGTCTCGTCAGCCACCCCCGCCGGCCTCTGGCCAGCCTGGCCGAGGACGGCGTGGGGATGACCGATCTGGTGAAGCGGGCCACGGCCAACGCCGACGGCCTGACCGCGGCCGAGTACCAGGCGGGCGCGGACCGCGTCCGTCGATTGGCCGAGTGGCTGCGGCCGGGGGTTGTGGTGTTCGTCGGGCTGGCCGGGTGGCGGGCCGCCGTCGACCGGCGGGCCGCTCCGGGCCCCCAGCCGTCGCCGTTCGGTGGCGCGCTGGCCTACGTGATGCCCTCGACCAGCGGCCGCAACGCCCGCACCAGCCCGGCCGAGCTGGCCGAGCACCTGCGCCGGGCGGCCGCGCTGGCCGGACCCCACTGACCTCCGCCCGAACCCGGGCGATGGTGGCCCGCGGACCCACGAACCCCCACTTCCCGGTTCCGGCTTCATCCGGCCACCACTCGCAGGTGGCGCCGGCCCGGGTCGCTCGGGACGCAGGACGCGGCCCGCCCGCCGTCGATCCGGGTGAGGACCGGGCCGGCCGGCGCCACCTCGGCGGGCGCCGTTCCGAACCCCACGGCCGCCGGCACCGCGGCATGGAGGCAGTCACAGATCTGTTCCTCGAGGTCGAGCCGGGCGCGACGGCACGACAGCCCCAGGAACGTGAGTACGGCGAAGGTGGCAACAGTCAGGATCAGCGTCATCTGGCCCTCTCCTCGGGACGAACGTTCGGGGGAACGCACGTTCGGAACTGACGTTCGGGGAGATTGTGCCAGACGGGTATGACAGTTCAGCGCCAGTCACCCTTCGAGCGGCGCTCCTTCACCCCGCACCAGGCTGTAGAGGGCCATGTCGCGCCAGCCGCCGGCCCGGAACTGGGCCCGGCGGAGAACGCCCTCGTAGCTGAACCCGGCCCGCTCCAGCGCCCGCCGTTCGGCCGTGTTCTCGACATCGGTTGACGCCTCGACCCGTTCCGCCACGGTGGTGGCGAAGAGGTGGTCGGCCAGGAGTCGCTGGGCCCGGGTGCCGTGCCCGTGGCCCCGCCACTCCGGAACGAGGGTGATCCCGATGTTCCAGCCTCGCGACGTCGGAGGCGGACCGTAGTCGACGGCGTGCCAGCTCACGGTCCCGATCGGGACCGGCTCGCCCTCGCCCACCAGCTCCACGATCAGGTGACCGCGGTCGGGGAGGAAGCCGTCGTCGTCGTGCTGGCGGAGGATCTCCGTCTCCGATCGGAACCCGAACCAGTTCCAGGGGGCGCAGACCTCGGGCGAGTACTGCAGGACGAGGAAGGCCACGTCGTCCCTGCTCGCCGGTCGCAGCCGTACGTCGCCCATCCCGGGGAGGCTACCGGCCGGTCAGGACGGGCCGGGGAGGAGCCGGCGGAGCGGCTTCCCGCCGCTCGTCCGGGGGATGGCGGGCACCACGACGACCTCCCGGGGAAGCTTGGCCGGGGCCAGCTGTTCCCGGGCGAACGCGCGGAGCCCGGCCAGGTCGGGCGGGTCGAGGGCCGGGGCGGCAACGATGAAGGCGACGACACGCTGACCCCACTCCGGGTCGGGCCGCCCGGCGACGCAGACGTCGGCCACGGCGGGGTGGGCGGCTAGCACCCGTTCGACCTCTGTCGGGCTCACCTTGACCCCGCCGCTGTTCACGAGGTCGCCCAGCCGGTCGACGACGCGGAGTCTCTTGCTCCCGCCGTCGAATCGGCCGAGGTCGCCCGTGCGGTACCAGCCGTCGGCGTCGACGGCGGCGGCCGTGCCCCCGGGCCAGAGCCGGTAGCCCCGCATGAGCATCGGCGCCCGCACGAGGATCTCGCCGACGCCGTCGACCCCCGGGCCGTCGAGCCGGAGCTCCACGCCGGGGAGGGGATGGCCGTCGTGCACGATCCCGCCCCACGTCTCGGTCATCCCGTAGGTGGTCGACACGGTTTCGCCGGCGCCCCGGGCCCGGATCAGCAGCGCCGGATCGATCGACCCGCCGCCCAGGAGGATGTGGTGGAAGCCGGCGGCACCGGCCGGCGCGGCGTCGAGCAGGCGGCGGAGCATGGTCGGCACCAGCGACACGAACGCCGCTCCCCGCCGGGCGGCGTCGGCGACGGCGGCGGGGTCGAACCCCGCCTGGACGGCGACGGGGGCCCCCGTCGTCCATGCCCGCCCCACGACGGCCAGTCCCGCCACCAGATGGAGGGGCAGGCAGCAGAGCCAGCCACCGTCCGAGCCGGCGCCGAGCGCCGCCGCCACTCCCGCTCCCGATGCCGCCAGTCCGGCGAAGGTGAGTTCGACGCCCTTGCGTTCGCCCGTCGTCCCGGAGGTGCCGACGACCGCCGCGACGCCCGCCGTCACCGGGACGCCGTTCGGCAAAGGGCGGCGCCCGTCGGCGTCGAGGAGGGCCGTCGGGCGGAGGGCGGCCAGCGAGCGGCGGACGTCGGGGCCGGGAGCCGCCGGGTCGAGGGGGACAACGGCGTCGCCCGCCTCCCACAGGGCCATGGCGGCCCGGGCGGCCTCGGGCGCCGGCAGCAGGACGGCCACCGCCTCGGCCTCGTCGTGCGCCGGCATCGACGGCTACCGTACTTCGTGGGAGCGACCGCTCTCAGAGTGACGACACCTCGGAAGCACAGGGAACCCCTTGAACGTCTGGCTGGCGGGGGCGCGGCCCCGCACGCTGCCCGCCTCCGTATCGCCCGTCCTGGTCGGGACGGCGGTGGCCGCCGCCGAGGGCACCGTCATCGCCTGGCGGGCGGTGGCGGCGATGGTGGTGGCCCTCGCCCTCCAGATCGGCACCAACTACGCCAACGACTACTCGGACGGGCGCCGCGGCACCGACGCCCACCGGGCCGGACCGCTCCGGCTCACGGCCTCCGGTCTGGTGGCGCCGCACCGGGTGCTGCGGGCGGCGGCCGTGGCCTTCGCCGTGGCCGCCGGGGCCGGGCTGGCGCTGGCGCTGGCCGTCGACCTGCGGCTGCTGGTGGTCGGCGCGGCCTGCATCGCCGCCGGTGCCCTCTACACCGGAGGCCCGAAGCCCTACGGCTACTCCGGCTTCGGCGAGGTGGCCGTGCTGGTGTTCTTCGGGTTCGTGGCCACCGCCGGGTCGGCCTACGTGCAGCTCGGCCGGCTCACCGGCCTGGCCCTGCTGGCCTCGTTGCCGGTCGGGCTGCTGGCCTGCGCCCTCCTCGTGGCCAACAACCTGCGCGACGTCGACACCGACGCCGCCTCCGGGAAGCTGACGCTGGCGGTGCGGCTCGGCCCGGCCCGCACGCGGGTCCTCTATCGGGCCTGCATGGTCGGCACCTTCGTCGGCCTGCTGGCGACCGGCGTCGACCGGCCGCCGGCCCTCGTCGCCCTGGCCGCCGCTCCCCTGGCCCTCGCCCCCCTCCGCCTCGTCGCCCAACGCCGCGACGCCCCCGGCCTCATCGCCGCCCTGGTCGGCACCGCCCGTCTCCAGCTCGTCACCTGCGCCCTCCTGGCGGCTGGCCTGTGGGTCTCGTGAGCGCCGAGAGTCGAGCCGGGGTCGTCGATGAGGCGGGCCGCGCTGTCGGTCCGCCGGACTCCCGGCGGGTGCCGTGAACCGGGATCTCCGGCCGGAGCCGGTCGGGCTGGCGGGCGTCGGAGTGAGGTCGCACCGGGTGCGGGTGCCGCTGCGGGTGCCGCTCGGGGGGCAGTCGTTCCGGGAGGCGACGCTTGTCCAGGGTCCGGCGGGATGGGGGGAGTTCTCGCCGCTGCCGGGCTATCCCTGCGATCCGCGCCGCTGCGAGGAAGCCGTGCGGGAGGCGGTGTTCGTCGCCTGGCCGGCGCCGGTCCGGGCCGAGGTCCCGGTCAACGCCTTGGTGCCGGCGGTCGATGCCGCCACGGCGGAGCGGTTGGCGGCCGAGGCGGCCGCCGCCGGGATGACGACGGTCAAAGTCAAGGTGGGCGACGGCCCGCTGGCCGACGATGCCGATCGGGTGGCGGCGGTCCGGTCGGCGCTCGGCCCGGCGGGTCGGATCCGCCTCGACGCCAACGGCGCCTGGGACACCGACTCGGCCGTGGCGGCCATTGAGCGCCTGGCGGCCTTCGATCTCGAACTCGTCGAGCAACCGGTGGCCGACCTCGGCGACCTGGCCCGGGTGCGGCGCCGGGTGGCGGTCCCCGTCGCCGCCGACGAGAGCCTGCGGAGCCTCGGCGACGCCCGCCGCCTCAAGGCCCTCGATGCCGCCGACGTGGTCGTCGTCAAGGTGCAACCCCTGGGCGGCGTGCGGGCCGCCCTCCGGGTCATCGAGGCGGCCGGCGTGCCGGCCGTGGTGTCGTCGCTGTACGAGACGTCGATCGGCCTCGCCGCCGGGGTCGCCCTCGCCGCCGCCCTCCCCGAACTGCCCTTCGCCTGCGGGCTGGGGACGGGCGCCCTCCTGGCCGGCGACGTGGTGGGCGTCCCCCTGATCCCGGTGGCCGGACTGCTGGCGGTCCGCCGTCCGGAACCCGACCCCGCCCTGCTCGCCCGCTGGCGAGTCGACGAATGACGCCTGCGGGATCGGGTCGGACGACGGATGCGCGATCCGTCCGACAGGATCGGACGGATCGCGCATCCGAACGGGGGCGGCGCGTCTCTCAGGAGGTGGCGGGGAGCGTGGCCAGGAAGCGGGTCAGGATGGTGGCGACCGACCCGGGGCGTTCGAGGTGGGCGGCGTGACCGGCACCGGGGACAAACGAGATGGCGGCGGTGTCGCCGATCCCGGCCGCCAGGCGGTAGGCCAGGGAGGAGAACTTCGAGTCGTGCTCGCCGGCCATGACGAGGACCGGCACGCCGATCTCCGCCAGCCGGTCCCACACCGGCTCCTGGGCGCCGGTGCCGAGGAGCCGGAGGGCGGAGGCGAGGCCGGCGACCGTCGCGGCGCGACGTTCCTCCACGCCCGCCGCAGCCGGGGGCAGGCGGGCGAACAGCTCCTGGGCCAGCCAGCCGTCGACGAACCGCTCGAGGCCCTTGCGCTCCAGGCCGGAGGCGAGCCGCTCGTCGATCTCGACCCGGGCGGCCCGGGCGTCGGGTTGCTCGATCCCGGCCGTGGCGCCGAGCAGCACCAGCCCGCCGACGAGGTCGGGACGGTCGAGGGCCACCCGCAACGCCAGGCGCCCGCCCAGCGAGTAGCCGAACCACACGGCCGGCTCCGGGCCGGCGGCCGCCGCCACCGCGTTGGCCACCGCGCTGGCGGCGGCCTCGAACGGCAGCCGGGCGT
>JAUZEX010000205.1 GCA_030838815.1 Actinomycetota bacterium | reverse complement strand
TGGTGACCGGCTGGGCCCACATCCACGGCTACCGGGTCGGCATCCTGGCCAACGCCCACGGCGTGCTCCAGAACGAGGAGGCGCAGAAGGCCACCGAGTTCATCCTCCTGGCCAACCAGAACGACACCCCGCTGATCTTCCTGCAGAACACCACCGGCTACATCGTCGGCACGGCCTACGAACAGCGGGGGATCATCAAAGACGGCGCCAAGATGATCAACGCCGTGGCCAACAGCACGGTGCCGCACATCACGATCCTCATGGCGGCGTCGTACGGCGCAGGGAACTACGGCATGTCCGGGCGGGCCTACGACCCCCGCTTCCTGTTCGCCTGGCCCAACGCCAAGACCGCCGTCATGGGCCCCGAGCAACTCGCCGGCGTCCTCTCGATCGTGGCCCGCCAGTCAGCCGCCGCCGCGGGCCGTGAGTTCGACGAGGTCGAAGACGCCAAGCGCCGCAGAGCCACCGAGGAAAAGGTCGAGGCCGAGTCCCTGGCCCTCTACCTCTCGGGCCGACTCCATGACGACGGGATCATCGACCCCCGCGATACCCGGGACATACTGGGCATTTGCCTATCCGCCACGCATTCCAACGTCGTCGAAGGCCTCCGCGGCTTCGGCGTCTTCCGGATGTGAGCCCCATGCCGATCCGCAAGCTCCTCATGGCCAACCGGGGCGAGGTCGCCCGCCGGGTGTTCCGCACCTGTCGCGAGCTCGGCATCCGCACGGTGGCCGTCTACTCGCCACCCGACGCCGGTGCACCGTTCGTCGCCGAAGCGGACGAGGCAGTTCCGCTGCGCGGGGCCCGGGCGGCGGAGTCCTACCTCGACATCGCCCAGATCCTGGCCGCCGCCGAGGCGACGGGCGCCGACGCCGTCCACCCCGGCTGGGGCTTCCTGGCCGAGAACGCGTCCTTCGCCGAGGCCTGCGCCGCCGCCGGTCTGGTGTTCGTCGGCCCGCCGCCCGACGCCATCGCCGCCATGGGCTCGAAGATCGAGGCTCGCCGGCTCATGGAGGCGGCCGGTGTTCCGGTTGTTCCGGGAGCCACGGTGAACGGACTCGACGACGAGGAGTTGCAGTCGGCCGCCAAGGCGGTCGGCTACCCCCTTCTGGTCAAAGCCTCGGCCGGCGGCGGCGGGAAGGGCATGCGCCTGGTGGCCGGTCCCGAGGACCTGGTTGAAGCGGTGGCCGACGCCGGCCGGCAGGCGGTCGCCGCCTTCGGTGATGCGGCCGTCTTCCTCGAGCGATACGTCTCGCCGGTCCGCCACGTGGAGATCCAGGTGGCCGGCGACCATCACGGCGCCGTCGTCTCGCTCTTCGAACGGGACTGCTCGGTCCAGCGGCGCCACCAGAAGCTCGTCGAGGAGGCCCCCTCCCCCGCCGTCGACGCCCACCTGCGGGCCCGCATGGGCGAAGCGGCAGTGACCGCGGCCACAGCCGTCGGCTACCACGGCGTCGGCACCGTGGAGTTCCTCCTTGGCCCCGACGGGGAGTTCTACTTCCTCGAGATGAACACCCGACTCCAGGTCGAACATCCCGTCACGGAGGCCGTGACCGGTCTCGACCTGGTGCGGATCCAGTTGGCCGTGGCCGAGGACCGTCCGCTGCCGTCCGGGGCCTTCAACGCCGCCATCACCGGCCACGCCATCGAGGTCCGGCTCTACGCCGAGGACCCCCTCGACGACTATCGGCCCCACACGGGCCGCATCGAGGAGTTCGCCATCCCGGCCGCGCCGGGCGTGCGGGTCGACTCGGGGGTCGAGACGGGCTCCGAGGTCGGCACCGACTACGACTCGATGCTGGCCAAGATCCTGGCCTGGGGCGCCACCCGGAACGACGCCGTCCGGCTCCTCATCGACACTCTGCAGCGGGCCCGGATCCATGGCATCGGCACCAACCGGGACCTGCTCGTCGCCATCCTCGCCCATGACGAGTTCACGGCCGGCGGCGCCGACACCGGGTTCCTGGACCGTCACCTGCCGATCGAGCTCGTGGCTCCGACCACCGGCAACGAGGTGGTCGGAGTGCACGGCCTGGCCGCGGCCCTCGCCGCCCAGACCGAAGCCCGGTCAGGCGCCGCCGTGCTCGGTTCCGTTCGGTCGGGTTTCCGCAACAATCCGGGCCCGCCCTCGGTCCGCCGCTACCTCGTCGGCGACGAGACGCTCGAGGTCGGGTACCGGCTTGGACGGGCTCCCTCCTTCAGCGTCAACGGCCGGGACCTCGACGTGGCACTGGTGGCCGCCCGACCCGACGAGGTCGAACTCCTCGTCGGCGGCGTGCGCTGCCGCTTCTCCGTCCGCCGCTACGGCCCCGGGGGGTCCGGGAGTGTCCCCCGGGATGACAGCGTGAACGTCGACAGCCCGCTCGGGTCGACCGCCCTGCGGGCCGTCAGCCGGTTCCCCGACGATGTCGTGGAACGGCCAACGGGGTCGTTGCTCGCTCCCATGCCCGGCGCGGTGGTGAAGGTGCTCGTCACCGCCGGCGACGTCGTGGCCAAGGGCGACCCGATCGTGGTCATCGAGGCCATGAAAATGGAACACCGCATCTCGGCCGACCGCGACGGGGTCGTCCGCCACGTGCTCGTCGCGGTCGGCCGCCAGGTCGGCATCGACGAGGTCCTCGCCGTCATCGACGACGGGCTCGAACCGGAGGCAGCCTGACCATGACCACTCACGCGCCACTGCGTCTCGCCCCGGCTTCGACCCGGGTCGAGGCGGCGATCGCCGCCATCGCCAACGGCGAGTTCGTCGTCGTCCTCGACCGGGAGGACCGCGAAAACGAGGGCGATCTCATCATGGCTGCCGAGCGGGTCACTCCCGAGGCGATGGCCTTCATGATCCGCCACACCAGCGGCCTCGTCTGCGTGGGGATGACCGGCGAGCGGCTCGACGAACTCGACATCCCGCTGATGGTCCAGCACGGCACCGAAGCGCAGGGAACAGCCTTTACCGTCTCCGTGGACCTGCTGGCCGGCACGACCACCGGCATCTCGGCCGCCGACCGCGCCGCAACGATCCGGGCCCTCGTCGATCCGGCGGCGGCCCCGGGCGACTTCGCCCGGCCGGGCCACGTCTTCCCGCTCCGGGCTCGCCGCGGTGGGGTGCTGAGCCGGCCCGGCCACACCGAGGCCGCCGTCGACCTGGCCACCCTGGCCGGTCTCTCGCCGGCCGGGGCGCTCTGCGAGATCGTCCGGCCCGACGGTGGGATGGCCCGGGGTGAGGACCTCGTCCGTTTCGCCGCCGACCACGGCCTGGCCATCATCACCGTCGACGAGCTGATCGGCCATCGGCGCCGGCGCGAGCAGCTCGTCCTCCGCCGCAGTTCATCCACCCTGCCGACGCCCCACGGGCCCTTCACCGTCCACGCCTACGAGTCGCTGCTCGATGGTGTCGAGCATCTGGCACTGGTCCGGGGCGATGTTGGTGGCGCCGATCCCGTTCTGGTGCGAGTGCATTCCGAGTGTCTGACCGGCGACGTCTTCAGCTCGGGCCGCTGTGATTGCGGGGCCCAACTGGAGCTGGCGATGGCCAACATCGCCGAGGCCGGACGCGGCGTCGTCGTCTACCTCCGGGGGCACGAGGGACGCGGCATCGGGCTGGCGGCCAAGATCGACGCCTACGGGCTCCAGGACGGAGGTCTCGACACCGTCGAGGCGAACGTCGCCCTCGGCCTCCCCGTCGATGATCGGGACTACGGCATCGGTGCCCAGATCCTCGACGATCTCGGTGTGCAGGCCGTTCGGCTGATGACCAACAATCCCGCCAAAGGCCAAGGCCTGGCCGGCTACGGATTCGACCTCACCGAGCGGGTCCCGCTGATCGTCGAGCCGACGGCCGACAACGGCGCCTACCTGAGCGCCAAGCGGCGCAA
>JAUZEX010000120.1 GCA_030838815.1 Actinomycetota bacterium | reverse complement strand
TCTCGACGTCGCCTTCGCCAACCGGTACCTCGACGCCCTGCGGGCCTGGGCCGGCGCCGGAACGCCGCCCGCCTGCTGGAGGATGCTCTTCGACCTGCCCCTCGACGGCGAGGTCACCGCCCTCCAGCTGGCGGGCGGGGGCGTCAACGCCCACATCAACCTCGACCTGGCCGTGGCCGTCGTCGACACCGGGCGGGAGATGGGCGATGCGAGCCTCGACGTCCGGGAGGGCGACTTCGCCAAGGTCAACGACGTCTTCGCCGAGGACATGGCCGGCCTCCTGCGCCGACTCCTCGACGAACGGTCGGCGAGCGGCGAGCAGACCGACCGCCTGGAGTACCTCGGGGACCTGATGACGCGGATCGTCGCCCGGTCCCGCCTCCACGCCTGGCACGACGCCGGGAAGCTGTGGCCGCTCCCCCGGGGGTCGCCGGAATGGGCGGCCAGGGAGGATCTGCTCGACGAGTGGGCCTGCCGGCTGGGCGCCGTCGTCCTCTTCGACCTTCCCGGGTGAGAACGGCGGGCGGCCGAAATCGACGTCGGACGGGCGAGGCACCTCCTGTATGCTGACGCGGTTCCGTGGTGGCCGTAGCTCAGGTGGCAGAGCGTCGCGCTGTGGCCGCGAAGGTCGCGGGTTCAAAACCCGTCGGTCACCCTGATGAGGAAGGCCCCTGACCCGTTCAGGGGCTTTTCTCGTTGCTGGCCCGTCCTGACCAGCCCGGATTCTCTGAAGCTGAACTGGAGCGAGAGGCGCCGTCACGGGGTCGCGTCGGTGGCGGCCTTCAGCCTCTAGGTACGCCTCAGCGACCGCATCCCGGGGCCGGTGTTACCTTCCGCGGGCTGGTAGCGGCTGGGGATCTCGGGGAGCACTTGGTTGGCGGTGTCGCAGCGGAGCAGGGCGTACGTGTGGCTGGCGGTTTCGTCGGCGCTGCTCGTGCTCCTGGCCAGCGGCGTCGCCATCTCCCGGCTCGGTGACGGCGGCCACATCGGGCGTGTCGCCTCCGGTCCTACTTCTTCAACGGTCACTGGGCCCGTCCTCGGCTCCGGCATGGTCCCCGGCGGCGGGGCGGGTTCCGGCGGCGGAGCGGGTTCCGGCGGCGGGGCGGGTTCCGGCCCGGCGACCGCCGCGCCGTCGAGTTCGATCGGCGCCGCCGCCCGGGCGAGCGGGACGACGCCGGACGGGTCGGTTCAGGGCCCGAGCCCGACGGACGGCGCCACGCCCTTCGGGACGTCCCGGACGGCCTCTGCCCGGAAGCCCGGTTCGGCTTCCGGCGGCTCAGGCTCTGGTTCGGAAGCGGGGTACGGGAAGACCGGCTCTACCTCAGGCTCCGCTTCCCAGGGCACGGATGCGGGCGGCTCTGAGGGTGGCGGGTCGGCCGGCCGCCCGGCTCAGGGCGGCGGTTCGGCGGGGGGCGGCGCTCAGGGCGGCGGCGAGGCTTCGCCTCCGGCGCCCAACCGGGTGCCGCCGGAGGAGATGTCGCTGGTGGGTGCCTCCGTCTCGGCGGGGAAGGGCGACAGCGGCGGCGTGGTAGGGATCGGGGTCGACAGCGCCACCCCCAACGCCGACGTCACGGTCGGCACCAACCATGTGGTCGGTGACCACCCGCCGTCCCAGGGGACCGGCATCGGCATCCACGGCCGGTTCTTCCATCCGCCGCCGTCGATCCCGGTCCTGCCGGGATAAGCCGCGACCCTCGGTCGGCTTCCGGCGATCGATCGAGCGCCGCAGCGGCTCGTCATGACGTCGGCGCCAAGCCGCTGCCCGTGGTGGATAACTCGGCGGTGGGACTGCTGCCCGTCCGGCCTCTCGGGAGCCCGGCGTCACCGCGCCTCCAGTGGAGGTTGAAGCCCCTCACCTCGATGTTCAGCTTGAGTCTCAGCCTGAGCATGAGCTTCGGGGCGAGGTCCAGGTGGCGGTCCGCGTCAGGGGATAAAGCTGTGGATGAGTTGGGCCAGCTCGAGCGGCCGGTCCCCCTGGACGCTGTGGCCGGCGCCGGCGACATGCTCGATTCGGGCGGCCGGTTGGCGGGCCAGGAGTTCCTTCTCGGCGTCGTCGGAGACCACTGACCCGGCGGCCATGCCCCGGACCAGCATCACCGGCACGGTCAGGGCCGACACCGCCTCCCACAGCGCCTCGAGCCGGTTGCCGTCGTCGGGGGCCGGTTCGCCGGGGACGCCGCCGTCGCGGTGGCGGGCGTAGCGCCAGACCCAGCTGCCGTCGTCCCGCTGGACGGCGTTGTGGAGGATCCCCCGCCGCAGCGACGACTCCGACCGGGTCGGGTTGTGGGCCATGGTGCGGGCCAGGAGCTCGTCGAACCCGGCGAAGCTCTCCGGGCCGTGGATAAAGGCCGAGATGGCCGCCACCCCCCGGGGGTCGAGGGTCGGGAGGACGTCGACCAGCACCACCCGCCGCACCAGCTCTGGCGCCCGCCTCGACAGGGCCAGAGTGGTCAGCCCGCCCAGCGACATGCCGACCACGCCGCCCGCCTCGGGCGCGAGCGCGGCCACGGCCACGGCCACATCGGCGGCGAGATCCTCGACCGGGAGCCGTCCGCCGCCCGACGCGCCGTCACGGCGCTCCCCCGCCGGGCTGTCGCCCGGCGCCGCCGCCCCGGACCGGCCGGTCCCGCTGAGGGGACCGGCGTCGGAGTGGCCGTGGCCGGGCAGGTCGATCGCCACCAACGGGCGGCCGAGGGCGAGGGCGACGGTGTCCCAGGTGTGGGCGTTCTGGGCGCCGCCGTGGAGCAGCACGATCTCCGGCGGGCCGCTGCCCCACACCAGGGCGCTCAGGCGGCAGCCGGGGCGGACCTCGACCGACTCCCGCCGGACGGTCGGCGGCCCGTCGTAGGGCAGGCCGAACTCGGCCGCGTTCTCGGCGAAGAACCCGAACTCGTCATAGGGCAAGCGCTCCATGGGCCGGAGTCTGCCCCAACGGCCGGAGGCGGTCGGCACCGCGGCAGCCCCCGCCCGAACCGGGTCCGCCCGGCTGGTGGCGATGCCGCGGCGCCGGCGGCGGCAGGCCGCCCGTCCGGCCGGGCACCGCACCCTGCAACCGGTGGCGCGGGCCGGGCACCGCACCCCGCAACCGGTTGCGCTGGACCGGTATCGACGGCCGTGAACACCCCTCCAACCGCGGCCGGTTGCACCCCGTGGTGCCGCCCAGGGCGGCCGGAATCGACAGGGTGGTCGACGGAGCGTGCGGTAGCGTCGGATTCCGTCCCCGGAGGGTTCCGTTGGAGCTGGTCGACATCCTGGTGCTGCTGATCGTGGTGGCCGCCGGCGGCGCCGGGTACACCGCCTGGCGCCGGCAGGTCCTCGTGCGCCAGCTGCGGGCCGACAGCCCGCCCGGGGCGCTGGTCCGGCCGGGCGATCCGCTCGAAGTCGTCCAGGCCAAGAACCGGACGTGGGCGATGCTGGAGGAGGCCGTCCGCATCTTCCACCAGCTCATGGGCCAGGACGAGTTCATGGCCAACCTCCAGCCCGACACGCGGGCGGCGATCGAGCGGTTCCTGGCCGCCTACTACCGACGAAACGAGGGCACCGAGCAATGAAACCCCGCCGGTTCGAGAGCATCGACATCACCCGGCCCCACCTCCGGGGCCGGTCGATCGGCGCGCTGGGCGTCCTCGGGGTCGTCGTCGTCGCCGGGCTCGCCTGGCTCTCGGGCGCCACGTTCAAGGGGGTGCCGGTGGACAAGATCGGCCTGCACTACTCCGGCGGGGTGTTCCAGGGCCAGCACTTCAAAGCGGTGATCAACCCCGGCACCCACACCAAGTACTACGGCGAGTACGACAGGATCTACCTCCTGCCGAGCACCCAGCGGACCTACATCGTCTCGAAGGACCCCCAGGCCGGCGACGTCAAGCAGGCCGACTTCATCTCGGCACCGTCGTCCGACAACGTGCCTTTCACCTTCGAGGCGGCCATCTACTTCAAGCTCAACCCGAAGCCCGAGGTGCTGCGGCAGTTCTTCGAGCAGATCTGCCTCCACGACAACTGCACCGACCTCTCCCCCGGCGGCGGGTGGGACAAGATGCTGGCCCAGTACTTCCGGCCCCAGATCGAGAACGCCCTGCGGATCGAGATCGAGCGCTACGACCGGGACCACCTCTTCCGCGACCCCGACACGCTGCTGGCCATTCAGAAGGCCATCGGCCCCGTGCTCACCGAGCGGATCAACTCCGTGCTGGGCGGGCAGTTCTTCTGCGGGCCCGACGCCACGGCGGCGTCCTGCCCCACCTTCGCCTTCGTGCTCAAGAACCCGACGCCGCCCGACAACGTCGTCAAGTCCTACAGCGACAACGCCGCCTCGGCCCAGGACGTCATCACCTCCCAGAACCAGGCCAAGGCCAAGGTCGTGGCCGCCCAGGGGGAGGCCGACGCCCAGCGGGCCCGGGCGTCGGCGCCCCCGCTGACCGCCGAGCAGGTCGACTACATCCGGGCCCAGGCCATGCAGGCCTGCGCCTCCAACACCAACTGCACGCTGGTCATCACCGACGGCGGCGCCAACACCAACATCAACGTGGGGAAGAAGTGAGCGTCCCCGGGGGCGGGAGCGGGGTGCGGCCGTTCCGGGTGGCGGTCGGCGACGACGTCCTCGGCGACCTGGCCGCCCGTCTGGAGCGGGTGCGATGGCCGGACGAGATCCCCGGCGCCGAGGGGACCTGGGAGTACGGCACCGACCTCGGCTACCTGCAGGAGCTCGTGGCCTACTGGCGGGACGGCTACGACTGGCGGGCGCAGGAGAAGGCCATCAACGAGTTTCCCCAGTTCCGGGCCGAGGTGGACGGGATCGACGTGCACTTCCTCCACGTCGAGGGCCAGGGACCGGCGCCGCTGCCGCTGCTGCTGTCCCACGGCTGGCCGGGGTCGTTCTGGGAGTTCCACCGGATCATCCCGATGCTGACCGACCCGGCCCGCTTCGGCGGCGACCCGTCCGACGCCTTCACCGTGGTGGTGCCGTCGCTGCCCGGCTACGGCTTCTCGTTCCGGCCCGGCCAGGAGCGCTGCAACGTCGAACGGATGGGCGCCATCCTCGGCGAGCTGATGACGGGCGTGCTCGGTTACGACCGCTTCGGCGTCCAGGGGGGCGACTGGGGCGCAGGCGTCGTGAGCCAGGTGGCGTACCGCCATCCGGCCGAGGTCGCCGGCCTCCACGTCAACCTCCTGTTCACCCGGCCCGGCGTGAAGCCCGGCCAGGAAACCGAGGCCAGCGACGAGGAACGCCAGGCCCAGGCCGACATCGACCGCTGGTTCAAGGACGGCGTCGGCTACCAGTGGATTCAGGGCACCCGACCCCAGACCCTGGCCTACGCCCTGACCGACTCCCCCGTCGGCCTGGCGGGCTGGATCATCGAGAAGTTCCGGGCCTGGAGCGACTGTGACGGCGACATCGAGAGTCGCTTCACGAAGGACTTCCTGCTCACCAACGTGATGCTCTACTGGGTGACGGGTGCCATCGGGTCGTCGTTCTGGCCCTACTACGCCGTCCGCCACGGCCAGCCGGCGCTGCCGCCGGGGGAGCGCATCCCGGTCCCGGCGGCCCACGCCCGGTTCCCCAAGGAGATGATCCGGGCCCCCCGGGAATGGGCCGAGACCGTCTACGACATCCGCCGCTGGACGGTCATGGAGTCCGGCGGCCACTTCGCCGCCGCCGAGGAGCCCGAGGCCCTGGCCGAAGACGTCCGGGCCTTCTTCCGCCACCTGCGCTGAACGTCGCCGCTCAGGCGGACGGGCGGAGGCGGGCCAGCATCTCGGCGCTGAGGGCGACGACGACGCCTTCCACGAACAGCGAGGCCAGGCCGAGGGGCTCGGCCCAGTTGCCGATGTCGTCGGTGGCGGCGGGGAGCCCGACGGTGCGGCTCAGGGCGTAGGCGAGGAGGGTGGCGCCGGCCAGACCGCCGGCCAGGAGCCAGGAGCGCCGGTCCCCCACCAGGACCAGGTGGCGGGCGGCGACGACGCACCCGGCCATCAGCGCCACGTAGAGCACCCCGAGATAGGCGGTCTCGTGGAACTTGCCGACGACGTCGAGGAGGTGGATCAGCCCGACGCCCAGGATGCTGACGGCGCCCACGCCGCGGGCGACCTTCTCGCCGTCGGTGGCGACCCGGGCGGGGGCGGGCGGAGCGGCGGGGCGGCTGAGACCCCGGTGGCGGTTGGTCAGACGGGCGGAGGCGGTGGCCATGGGTCGAACTCCTTGTGGGAACAGGGGTTTGAGGACAGTCTTCCGCCCCTCCCTGGGAGATCTCCGGGAATCGGCAGTGGGAACGCTCAAAATCAGATCAGGAAGTTCACGGGGCCGCGACAGCCGGGTCAGGCGTCGTCAGGACGGGCGGGGCCGGTTCCGAGCAGAATGGCGCCTGTGCTCCCCGACCCGTCCTCCGAACCGGTCCGCGACCTGCTCGCCGACGCCCAGTTCGTCGTGCCCGACGAGGTGCCGGGGCTGGTATCCGAGCACGCCCGCCGGCTCGGCGCCCTCGACGCCGCCATCTTCCTGGTCGACTACGAACAGCGGTTCCTGACGCCGCTCCCCCGGCCCCTCGGTCCGGACCGGCTGGCGGTGGCCGTCGAAGGGACGCTGGCCGGGCGGGCGTTCTCGACCCTGAATCTCCAGTGGAACGGCGACGGGACGTTGCTGTGGGTGCCGATGGTGGAGGGCAACGAGCGGCTGGGGGTCATCGGCTTCGAGCTCGACGGCCCGCGGCCCGACGACGCCCTCGAACCCCTTATCAAGCTCACCGCCCACGCCGCCGAGCTCCTGGTGACCAAGGCGGACTACGGCGACTTCTTCGAGTACTACCGTCGGCGGCAGCCGATGTCGATCGGCTCCGAGCTGGCCTGGCAGCTGTTGCCGCCGCTGACCTTCGGCTGCGACCGGGCGGTGATCAGCGGCGCCCTGGCCCCGGCCTACGACCTCGGGGGCGACTCCTTCGACTACGGCGTCGACGCCCGCACCGCCCGCATCGCCGTCTTCGACGCCATGGGTCACGGCCTCGAGGCGGGCCTGCTGGCCACGGTGGCGGTGGCCGCCTACCGCAACTCCCGGCGGCGGCGCCTGAAGCTGTCCGAAACGGCGGCCGCCGTCGACGAGGCCATCCGCGTGCGGTTCGATTCGGAGCGGTTCGTGACCGCCGTGCTGGCCGAGCTCGACCTCGACACCGGCCTCTTCTGCTGGATCCGGTCCGGCCACCCCGCCCCGCTGCTGCTCCGGGGCAGCAAGGTCGTGAAGACGCTGTGGGGCCACACCGGCCTGCCCCTCGGGCTGGGCGCCCCCGGCGACGAGGCCGAGGAGTCGCTGGAGCCCGGCGACCAGGTCGTCTTCTTCACCGACGGGGTGACCGAGGCCCGTTCCCCCGACGGAACCTTCTTCGGAACGGACCGGCTGGCCGACCTCTTGAGCCGGGCCTCCGCCGGCGGCAATCCTGCCCCCGAGACCCTGCGCCGCCTCGTCCACTCGATCCTCGACCACCAGGCCGGTGACCTCCAGGACGACGCCACCGCCGTCCTGGTGGAGTGGAAGGGCCAGGGCAAGGAGAGCCTCGAGCTCTGAGGCCCGAACGGCCGCCCGTCAGGCCGGCCCGAAGGACCCGAACCGGCGCTCCTCACCGCGGACATAGCGCGTTCAGGAACGCCGGGTTCCGATCGGAAATGGGCGTGCGGGCGCTGGCCGTGATCGGCCACCATGGGTCATGGCCGCCGTACCTTCCCCTCTCTCCTCGTTCTCGCTCCGACCGGCCGTGGCCGGCGACTTCGACGCCTACATGGGCGCCTTCGAGGCCGTGGCCGCCGAGGGCCGCTGGATGGGCGCCGAGGCCCCGATCGACCGTGCGGCGCGGCGGGCGGGCTTCGACCGGGCCGTCGCCGGGGACGCTTCGACGCTGGTCCTGGCCGACGCTGCCGGCGAGATCGTCGGCGCCGTCTACGCCTCCATCAGCGGCGGGATCGTCGACCTCGGGATGTTCGTGGCCGCGGGCCATCGGGGCGGCGGCGTCGGACGGGCCCTGCTGGAAGCGGTAATCGACTGGGCCCGGGCCGCCGGCGCCCACAAGATCAACCTGGCCGCCTGGCCGACCAACCACCCGGCCGTGGGCCTCTACGCCCGCTACGGGTTCCGGGTCGAGGGCACCCGTCGCCGTCACTACCGCCGCCGAAGCGGCGCCCTGTGGGACTCCCTGGTGATGGGTCTCGTCCTCGATGACGACTCCCCCGGCGGCCCGGGCCGTCTCGCGCCCGTCCGGCCGCCGATCGTGGTGCCCGCCGGCGGGATCCACACCCGGACGGGCGACGTGGTGAGCGCCCGCCACGGCCTCGCCGGCGGCCGGTCGGGCCGCCCCGAACCGAACGACGACCGGGCAGGTGAGGTCGCGTTCGTGGGGGAGGGCGTCGTGCTGCGGCCGTGGAGCCGGTCCGACGCCGCCGCCATCGTGGAGCTGGTCGACGATCCGGCGATCCGGCGCTGGCTGCCGCTGCCCGATCCCTACACGCTCGATGACGCCGAGGAGTACATCGCCGGGACGCAG
>JAUZEX010000201.1 GCA_030838815.1 Actinomycetota bacterium | reverse complement strand
CTCGGTCTGCGCGCCCCCGGGTCGGCGGTGGACGACGCGAATCCCAACTCCCGGGTCGGCTCGGACTACTTCCGGGGCTCGGGGACGTCGTTCTCGGCCGCCGTCGTTTCCGGTGCCGCCGCCCTCCTCCTCAGCAAGGAGCCGGGGTTGACGCCCGACCAGGTGAAGCACCGGCTCACCTCGACGGCGGCGCCCGGGCCGGTCGGGCAGCTCAACGTCGACGGCGCCGGCTCCCTCGACGCCTACCGCGCCACCACCGCCGGGACACTGACCGCGGCCAACAACGGCATCGCCCGGTCCCGGGGCCAGGGCGCCTTGAAACTCGACCGGGGGACCCTCGACGTCGCCATCGGCGACGGGAACGGCAAAGAGCGTCTCAACGGCGAAAGGACGGGCCAGAAGAAGGCGTGGAACGCAGCGGAGTACCGGGGCTCGTCCTGGAACGGCAGCCGCTGGTACAACAGCCAGTGGGCCAGCAGCCGCTGGTACTCGACCCGCTGGTACGGCACCGACTTCGCCAGCAGCCGCTGGTATTCGACCCGGTGGTACGGGAGCCGCTGGTACGCCACAGCCTGGGAATAACCCCGGCGCAGGAGGAGCATGCCTCTCCCCAGATCGGTGCGGGTGGCGGTTTCGGTGGCCGCGACCACCGGTCTCGCCGGCGCCGCGGCGACGGTGGCCCTCGCCCGACACGAAGGATTCGGTCCCCTCCCGCTGCTGGGGGCTTTCGCGGCCGTGCTCGGTCTCAGCTGGACCTTTCCGCTCCTCGTGCTTCGCCAGGAGGAAACCGAGGCCTACCAGCCCGACGAGGCGTTCTTCGTCGCCATGGCGATCGTCCTGCCACCCGCCGGCGTCGTGACCGCCTTCGCCGTCGGCTCGGTCGCCAGCCAGGTGCTCCGGCGCCGCCCACTGGTCCGGGTCGCCTTCAACAGTGGCCAGGTTCTGGCCGCCACCGCCGCCGCGCTGGCCACCGACCGGCTCCTCCGGGGCGCCGGCGTGCCCGAGACGGTGGCGGTCTGTGCCGCCGCCGTGGTCTTCCTGGCTGCCACCGGCATCGCCGTCTCCGCCGTCATCGCCCTCACCGAGGGCCGACCGTTCCTCGCCGCCCTCCTCGACGGGTGGGGCACCCGGCTCCTGGTGGGTGGGGCCGGCATCTCGCTCGGCGTGCTGGCCGGAACGGGAGGGAGGAACCGCCCCGCCGAACTCGTCTTCGCCTTACTTCCCCTGGCCGTGCTCCAGACGGTGCTGCGGGGCTGGATCCTCGCCCGGCAGGACCGCCAGCGGATGGACGGCCTGCTCCAGGCCGCCCTCGACGCCCACGCCTCGGTCAGCCCCCCGGAGGTCCAGGCCGCCGTCGAACGGGCCGCCGCCGACCTCCTCCGGTGCCGTCGGGCCCGCATCGCCGAGTGGCCGGCGGCGGCCGGCGAACTCGGCGCGGCCCTGCCGGCCGGCGACGGCACCCCCCGTTGGCTGGTGGTCTCCGAGCGCCGGGGCGTTGAGCCCTTCACCAGCCAGGACGCCGCCCTCCTGGATGCCATCGCCGCCCTGGCGGCGACGGCCCTCGACAACGCGGCACTGGTCGACCAGATCCGCCACGAGGCGCTCCATGACCCGCTGACCGGGCTGGCCAACCAGTTGCTGCTGAGCGACCGGCTGAGCCTGGCCCTCCAGCAGTCCCGGCGGACCCTCACCGAGACGGCGGTCCTGGTTCTCGACCTCGACCGGTTCAAGAAGGTCAACGACGGGCTCGGCCACGAGGCCGGCAACGAGGTCCTCCGCCAGGTGGCCGAGCGCCTGGGCCGACACACGCGGCCCGGCGACACCGTGGCCCGCATGGGCGGCGACGAGTTCGTCATCTGCGCCCCCGGTCTCCAGTCCTCCGACCAGGGGCGCATGTTGGCCGAACGGCTTCTCGGCGCATTCGCCGTCCCGTTCGTGATCGACCGCCGGGAACTCTTCGTCAGTCCCAGCATCGGCGTCGCTCTCCACCCCAGAGACGGCGCCACTCCCGAGGAGCTCCTGAAGCACGCTGACCGCGCCATGTACGGCGCCAAGGTGCGGGGCCGCAACACCTATCAGGTCCACACCGTGCCGGCGTCGGGCGGTCATGACCGCCTCACCCTCGAGGCGCACCTGCACCGTGCCATCGAGCGGGAAGAGCTCGAGCTGGCCTACCAGCCTCAGATCGACCTGACCACCGGCGCCATCGTGGCCGTCGAAGCCCTGGCCCGCTGGACGGATCCCGAGCTGGGAAGGGTGGGGCCCGACCAGTTCATCCCGCTGGCCGAGGACAGCGGCCTGATCGTGGAGCTGGACACCTGGGTGATGCGTACCGCCTGCCGGCAGGCCAAGGCCTGGTCGGACAGCGGGCTTCCGCCGCTGCGAATGGCGGTCAACGTCTCCGGCCATCACTTCCACCACGGCCGGCTCACCGAGACGGTGGCCGACGTTCTGTGGCAGACGGGGCTGGAGGCGGCCCGTCTCGAACTCGAGGTCACGGAAAGCGTGGCGGTGGAAGAGGAGCACGACAACCGGCTCGCCCTCGAGGAACTGCGGGCCCTCGGCGTCGGCGTCGCCATCGACGACTTCGGGACCGGCTACTCCGTCCTCTCCCGGCTGCGCTACTTCCCCCTCGACCGGCTCAAGATCGACCGGGCGTTCGTGGCCGAACTACCCGGAAAGGCGGCCGACGGCGCCATCGTCGTGGCCATGATCGCCATGGCCCACGCCCTCGGTCTGGAGGTCGTCGCCGAAGGCGTGGAGACGGCGGACCAGCGGGACTACCTGACCCGCAACGGCTGCGACATCGGCCAGGGATATCTCTTCGCCCGGCCCCTCCCCGCGGCCGAGGTCGCCCTCCTCCTGGCCGCGCCGCACCCCGCCCTCGAAGACACCCCGTCGCCGTCGGCCTAGCTTTTTCCGCTTCACGCGCCGCGACGTCCTCGCCTAGCGCTCTTCGACGCCCGTCGCTCCGACCGTCGCCACTGCGCTCCCGGGCGACTGGCGGGCCGCTCACGGCGACAGC
>JAUZEX010000189.1 GCA_030838815.1 Actinomycetota bacterium | reverse complement strand
GCTGGGCGGTGGCGAAGCCGATGCCGCTGTTGCCACCCGTAATGACCGCGGTCTTCCCTTCGAGCCTGCCCATGAGAGCCTCCTCAGTTCTTGACCATTCAGTCCAGTATGCGAGTTCTGGACCGATTAGTCAAGTAGGCCCTCTCGTCGCCTCGGTCGTGAACCGGAAGACCCCTTGTCACTAGGTCTCTAGGTGACTTAGGATAAGGTGTGTTCGCGTATCCCCATCAGCCGGTGACCGGCGGAAAGAGGGCACATGGCGCACGACACGCCCGGGAATCAGCCCGAGCGCAAGATCGGACGGGGTCGGGTCGCTGATCGGATTGTCGACGACTTACGGGAGCGCATTCTCGGTGGGGACCTCGCCAACGGCTCGCGGTTGCCGGCGGAGCGGGAGCTGGCCGAGCAGTACGGTGTCAGCGGGGCGACTGTCCGGGAGGCGGTCCGCGTCCTGGGCGCCGTGGGGTTGGTGAGTGTCCGGCACGGGAGCGGATCCTTCGTCACGGCCGAGACCAACACCATGATCGCGATGTCCATTGCGGCCGTCGTGCAACTGCAGGACGTCGGCGTCGCCGATCTGCTCGGCGTACTAGGAGCCCTGAACAGGTTCGCGGCGCAGTTGGCGGTCCGCGACGCCACCGACGCCGAGATCGCGTCACTTCGAGAAGCGGCCGAGAAGTTGGCCGTCATCGACGACGTGGACCGGACGATCGAGGCCCTCCGGGCGTTCCTGCGGCGCCTGTCGGAGATCTCCCACAACGCGCTGCTCTGCGCCCTCTGTCGGTATCTCGTCGACGTGCAGGTCGACCTGGCCTTCGAGATGAGCCGAGGCCGCCTGTCCGAGTGGCGACGGGTCGCCGGCGGCCTGCACGACGACCGGCTCGCCATCGTCGAAGCCCTGGAGAGCCGCTCTGCCGAGCGGGCTGCCGACCTGGTCGAGGCGTACACCAACCGGGCGGTGAGCCTCATTCTGGCGGCCCCGCAGGCGAAGAAGATCCGGATCTCCGACCCCCGCTACTCCCACCTGCTCACGGACCTGCTGAACACCAAGCTGAACTCGGCCGCCCGTTGAATGTCGTCTGCTGCCCGCGGACGCCCGTTCACCAGAGCAACCGGAGGCACCATGAAGGTCGTCCACTTCCACAAGAACAACTGGGCGAAGGACCACCCCAGCGGCAGCATCTCCTTTCAGCACTTGTTGAAGGGGGAACCCGACTCGCCCGACAACTTCATGTACGTCCTGGCCAAGCAGGATGGGGAGTGGTCGATGCCGCGGCACCGGCACAATTTCGACCAGATCCGCCTGCCGTTGGTCGGCGCGAACACGACCTACGGACGCGGCGTGGTCCTCGAGGAGGGCCAGGTCGGATACTTCCCCGAAGGCCTGTCCTATGGCCCCCAGGAGTCGCCGCTGGGCGACATGGCGTCCGGTGAGCCACTACAGCTGACCCTGCAGTTCGGCGGTTCGTCCGGCTACGGGTTCATGAGTATCGAGCAGCGCCGCCAGGCCGGGAACGAGCTGATGGCGGCCGGAGGCAACTTCGAGGGGCCCTATTACCGCGGCCCGGACGGGAAGCGGCAATGGGGCCTGACCACGATCTGGGAGCACGTCTTCGGCGAGCCGCTCAAATACCCCCGCCCTCGCTACAACCAGGTCGTGGTGGCCGACCCGAAGCGATTCAACTGGCTGCCGGTGGACGGGACCGACGGTGTTGAGCACAAGTACCTGGGAGCGTTCTCGGAGCGGGGAGTCTGGCTCGAAATGACCAAGCTCCGTCCCGGCGCCACCTGGTTGTCGGTCGACCAGCGGGCTCGACGACTGCTCGTCGTGCTCTCCGGCGAAGGAGACTGCGGCTGCGAGTCGATCAGCTACCTGACAGCCATGCAAAGCGATGCCGGCGAGACGCTTGGTCTGTCCGCGCCATCATCATCATCGTTGGAGCTGTTCCTGATCGGACTGCCACCTGTGGTGCTTCCCGAAACGGAAAGGAGCCTATGACTGACGTCGACCTGACGGAATTGGCTTCCGGGCGAGGCGGTTCTCGAACCCTGCGTGGCTATCTGGCGACTCCTGCCGGAGAGGGCCCGTGGCCCGGAGTGGTGATGATCCACGAGATCTTCGGCCTCGACGACGTCATGCGCCGTCACGCCGGCCGCCTCGCCAGGCTCGGCTACCTCACTCTTGCCGTCGACCTCTACAGCTCAGGCGGAGCGGCCCGCTGTCTTGTCTCGACGATGCACGCCATGGTCAAGGGCCAGGGCCGCCCCTTCGCCGACATCTCCACCGCCCGCGAATACCTGGCCCGGGCGGCCGACTGCACCGGCAGAATCGGCGTCATCGGCTTCTGCATGGGCGGCGGCTTCGCGCTGTTGACGGCGGCGTCCGGCTACGAGGCCGCCGCCGTCAACTACGGTCGACTCCCTCGCGACCCCGACGCCGCGCTCGCCGGCGCCTGCCCGATCGTCGGCAGCTACGGCGGCCGTGACCCCTCCCTCAAGGGCGCCGCCGGCCGTCTCGACGCAGTACTGAACAAGGCAGGCGTGACCCACGACGTCAAGGAGTATCCCGCCGCCAGCCACGCGTTCCTCAACGACGCCGAAACGGGTCCCCGACTCCTCCGGCCTCTCGTGCGCGTCGCTGGCATCGGCCCTGAACCGGCGAGTGCCGCAGACGCCTGGAGCCGGATCGAGAGCTTCTTCGCGACGTATCTGCACTGACCCTGAAGTTCGTGGCGGCTCGTTCACGTGGGGGAGGGGGGCGGTTCGTCGGCAGCGTCGCATGGAGGCGACTTGGCTCCCACAGCGCGGACGAGCAGGTGGTAGAGCGTGGCCCGCTCCTCGGTCGTCAGGGCACGGAGCAGGTCGTCCTCGACATGGGTGAGCCGTGCGTAGGCGAGAGCGAGCTCGTCCTCACCCAGGGGTGACAGCTCGACGATGTGGCGCCGGCGGTCAGCGGGATCTCGGCGACGCGTGATCAGCTCGCGCTCCTCGAGTTCGTTGAGCAGTCCGACGACGTTGCTCGGATCCAGGCTCAGCGCCTCCGCCAGTCCTTGCTGACTCGCAGGCCCGTGCTCGCTGAGGAGCTTCAGCGCGATGAGGTGGCGGGGGCGAAGGCCACCAGGCGCCATCGAGGTCTCGGCGGCGCGACGGCCGACGCGGGCGAGGTGATCGAGCAGGGGCAACAGTTGGTGCTCCACCCCCGCCTTGGTCTTGGACATGACCAAAATATTACACCCACCACATATGAGTTGTGTCACACCAATCATCTGTGGTAGACCATCGATCTATGGGACAACCAATATCTGTGAATGCATCAGAGCACTCCCCTCCGACCGATTCCAAGGCCGCCAAGAGCCGAACTTCTCCCAAGAACGGAGTCCCGGATCCGGGTGTGACCCTGCAACCGACTCCGATCGAGCGACTCGACCTCTCTTCAAAGAGACTGGTGGTCATTGGTGGGACGGGCGGCCTCGGACGAGCCATCGCCCAGGAAGCCCTGGCGCGAGGGGCCGAAGTCACCGTGGTCGGGCGAACGTTTCGCGACAGCACGACCGCCCGACTGACGTTCGTGGCCGCCGACCTGTCATCGATGAGCGAGGCCGTCCGCTTGGGCCTCGAATTCCCGGCGGAACTCTTCGACGTTGCACTTTTCACGGCGGGAACCTTCGCCGCCAGGACACGGGAAGAGACGCGCGATCACGTCGAGCGGGATCTGGCGATCAGTTACCTGAGTCGTCTGGCGGTACTGCAAGGTCTCAGCCCCAGACTCGGGTCAGCCCGGGCGGACGGTGCACCCAGGCCACGTGTGTTCGTCATGGGATCCCCCGGCTACGGAGTGCTCGGAGACCCTGACGACCTCAACTCCGAGCGCAACTACCGGGCCATGGTGGCGCACGCCAACACGGTCGTCGGGAACGAGATCCTCGTACTCGCCGCCAAGGACAGGTTCCCAGGTCCCGCGTTCTTCGGCCTGGGCCCCGGCCTCATCAAAACCGGCATCCGAGGGCACCTTCTGGGCGAAGGCAGCGTCAAGCACAAACTGGTCGAGACCGCCATCGGCATCCTGGCGCAATCCCCTGAGAAGTACGCCAAGCGGATCGTGCCGCTCCTGTTCGCCCCGGAACTCGAAGGGAGGACCGGGCTCATGTTCGGCAGCAAAACCCGCCGGGAAATTCTGCGGGGCGGTGACCAACCGATCCTGCCGACTCAAGACTTCGACAGCGCCTACATCGATCGCTACCTGTCGGCCTCCGACGCGCTCCTACGACGTGCCCTCAGCTGATCGCCGGCAGTTCCGGACGGTTTTTCGCCGGGCGAATTGGGCGTTTTGACCGAACCTTGACACGTTGCTGAGCCGGGGCTGGGGCTTTGTAGAGAGGCTGTTCCTTAGGGTCGGGGCAGGGCTGCGGAAAGACCGGAGGCCCCTCGATGAAGAGGAGAGTCATTATGCGAAGGATGATGGTGGGTCTGGCCACAGGGCTGCTGTCGGTGACGGTCTGGGCCGGCGCAGCAGGAGCGTCGCCGGTGGCGACGTCGGCGGCCGGCAGTGCGCCGCAGGCCACGACGGCCAGGGTGGCGATGCCCTTCCACGGTCCGGACTACCGGGCCCCGGGCGGCCACCGCGGCGACGAGCGTCGCCCCGTCGGGCGCCGCGAGCCCCGCGACGGCCATTTCCGGGGCGGCGACTTCCGCCACGGCCGCTGACGCCCAAAGGGCGGCCTTTCACGCCGCAGCGGTCAACGCCGCTGGCCCGCCTGGCCGGAGACCAGGACGGGTCGGCGGCGGAGCCCGTTGGATCCGCCGCGTCTCAGTGAGCCACCGTACGAAGTGGATCCGTCACAGCGGCGGCCCGCCGTTGGCGCCGGCCGCCGGGTCCGGCTCGGCCGGCAGGCGGATCCGGAACGTCGCCGTGTCGGGGTCGACCAGCTCCAGCGTCCCTCCTTCGGCGCCGATCAGCAGCCGGGCGAGCGAGAGGCCGATCCCATGCCCGTCCGCCGTCGCCGCCGCCGGGTCGAACAGCTGCCTCCGGACGCAGGGGGCCACCCCCGGCCCGCTGTCCCTGACCGTCAGCTCGGCGCGACCGTTCACCCGGCGCAACACCACCGTGGCCGGGCCGTCTCCGTGCTTTAGGGCATTGGACAGCAGGACGTCGACGGCCTGCCCCAGCGCCCCGGGGGCGGCCCGGACCGGCAACCGGCCGGTGGCGGTGAAGGTGAAGGCGCGGCGCTGGCGGGCGAAGCGGGGCCGCCAGTCCTCGACGTGCTGGCTGACGAGCCGGGTGGCGTCGAAGACGCGTCGCTCACCGGCCCGGCCGGTCCGCGACAGAACGAGCAGCTCCTCCACGGTTTCCGACAGGCGGCCGACCTGTTCCAGGGCCGACGCGGCGCTGTCCCTCGTCGTGGCGTCGGCCTCGGCGGCGAGATCCTCCAGGGACAGGCTGAGGCCGGTGAGGGCGGAACGCAGCTGGTGGCTGGCATGGGCGGAAAAACGCCGCTCGGCGTTCACCATCACCGCCACCCGTTGCCCGCCCGCCTCGAGCGCGACCGCCACGACGTCGATCTCGGGGAACCCGCAGCGGGGCACGGAGGCCGAGAAGTCGCCCGCCCCCAGGCGGTCGGCGGCCCGGGCCAGAGCCTCGAGCGGGCGGGCGAAGCGGCGGGCCTGCACGACGGCCAGGCCCGCCGAACCGGCCAGCCCGACTCCGGCCACGGCGAGGAGGACGAGCAGGGAGCGCCGCACCCGGTCGTCGAACGGGCGCAGCGGGGTGGCGAGGCGGACCGACGCCCCGTCGCCGATCTGGGCCGTGACATTCAGCGTTCGGCCTTTCGGCCGCGAACCGGCCTGCACCGTGCGCGCGTCGCGGCGGACCACCACCCAGTCGCCCCCCGGCGCGAGCCGGGCGAGCTCAGCCGCCTCCGGCAGGTGCCCTTTCTGCACGCCGTCCTGCACCGCCAGGGCGATGGCGCCGGCCTGGCGCTCGAGGCGGGCCCGGGCCGCACCGTGCACAGCCCGGTCGAGCAGGAAGGCGAGGGGAACGCCGAGCCCGGTCAGGGCCAGAACGGTGATCGCTAGCGTCGAGACGAGGAGCCGCCGGCCCATCGGATCTCACGACCGATCCGGGGTACCGGGCTCGAACCGGAACCCCACGCCCCGCACCGTCGTGATGAGGACGGGACAGGCCGGATCGTCGCCGAGCTTGCGGCGCAACGAGGAGATGTGCATGTCGAGGGTGCGGGTCGAGCCCCACCAGTGCTCGTCCCACACGCTCGACATGATGTCTTCGCGCCGCAGCGCCCGGCCGGCCTCCGACACGAGCAGCGCCAGGAGGTCGAACTCCTTCGGCGTCAGGTCGAGCTCCCGGCCGTCGGCCCAGGCCCGGTGGGCGTCGGGGTCGACACGCACACCGCCCGTGCAGGCCGGCTGTGCCGGGGCGGGCCCCACCGGGCTGGACCCCGGCACGGTCACGGTCGTCGCCGCCGTGCGCAGGCGGGCCTGGATCCGGACGACCAGTTCCGCCACCCGGAACGGCTTGGTGACGTAGTCGTCGGCGCCGGCGTCGAAGCCGACCACGACGTCCACCTCCTCGCCCCGGGCGGTCAGCATCACCACCGGTAGCAGCGGCCGTTCCTTCTTGAGGCGGCGGCAGACTTCGAGTCCGTCGACGTCGGGGAGCGTCAGGTCGAGCAGGACCAGGTCGACGCCGGTGGTGAGCGCTTCCGCCAGTGCCGCATGGCCGTTGTCGACGTGATCAACGGCGTAGCCAATCCGTTCGAGGGCTCGTCTGAGCGGGCGGGAGATCGCAGGATCGTCCTCAACCAGCAGCAACCGGGGCACGGCCTCAATGTAACGGCGCAACCGCTCCGGACCGCTCCACAACGTTGACAAAGGATTGACACAACGCTGCCCCTGGACTGGCCGTTTGCAGAACTGGCCCTTCGTACAGTTGACCGGTAGTGCCGCAAATCGGAAGCGGGCTCGATCAAGGAGGATTTGACATCATGCGGAGAGTTCTATTGGCGCTGATCGCGACGGCGGGTTTGACGGCGACCATGGCGCTGCCCGCCTCGGCGGCGGTGGGCGCAGGCCCGGGCCACGGCGGCCCGGGAGCGGTGGCGCCCCACCCCGGTCAGGGCCCGGGACCGGAGGCCCCCCACCCCGGAGGACCCGGCAGCTTCGAACCGGGACGACCGGGCGGCGGTCCGGGCGGTCACGACCACGACCCCCGCTACGGCGGCGGTCCCTACTACGGCGGTCCGTACTACGGCGGTCCGTACTACGGGGGGCCGTACTCCTCGAGCTGCCCCGGCTACTACGACGGCGACGGGCGCTACTGGTCCTGGGACCCCAACAGCCAGACCTTCCAGCCCTGCCCCGACGGTGTCGTCTGCTGCTCCTGACGGCGCGTCCGACGTCCTGTGCGGCCCCGGCGCCTTGTCGAGCAAGGCTGCCCGGCGGCCGGTGATGAGCCCGGTGGCCCGCTCGTCCGCCTTCCGGACGAAGCGGGCCACCTCGGCGTCGATCACCCCGCCGGGTCTCCTCCGCGCCAACCCGTCGTCAGCATCAGAGGAGGTCAGACCGCCTTCTCGGGCGAGGCGCGGGCGAAGTCCGGAGCGGGCGAGACGGCGGAGTGTCGCAGGAGGAAGCGTGCGACCTCCTCATCGGCCTGGGGTTCGTCGATGATGTACAAGTGGCCGGCGTCCGGCCACGTCTGCAGCTGGGCGCCGGGGATCTTCTCGGCCAGCACCAGCGCATTGGCGGGCCGGACCACGACGTCCTGCTCACCGTGGACGACGAGCGTCGGGGCCTCGATCCGGTTGAGCCGGTCGTATGTGTCGTGCGCCGCCACGGCGGCCGCCTGGCGCAGGCTTTCGATGGGCTGGAGGGGCGAGCTGGCCCGATGGGCGATGTCGGCGAAGATGCGCTCCGAGTGGAGTCGGCGGGTCCTCTCGGCATAGGTGATGGGAACCGCGGCCCAGTCCGCCTCTTCCACCGTCATGCCCCCGGCCCGGGCGAAGAACGTCTCCACAAATTGTGTCGGCATATAGGCGGCGAACCCGCCGGCGGAGCTGGACCCGAGGACCAGGGCCTGGACCCGGTCGGGATGCCGGATGGCCACCTCCTGCGCCACCAGGCTGCCGAGCGAGATGCCGTACACGTGGGCTCGCTGCTCGCCTGCGGCGTCGAGGATCGCCACCGCGTCGTCGGCCATCTGCGCCACCGAGTAGGGCCAGGCCATGCGACTGCTGCGCCCGGTGTCGCGGTTGTCGAAGGTGATCACCCGGAACGAACGGGCCAGAACCGGGATGGTGGCCCACCACCCCTCCACCGTCATCCCCCGTCCGGGGATGAGCAGCACGGCTGGTCCCTGACCGACACTCTCCCAATAGAGCTTGACTGTTCCGTTCCTGGTGAAAGGCATCGGGCGCGTCTCCTCGTGCGTCGGTCTCAGTCCGCTCCAACGTCGCCGGCGCCGTCCGTCGGGCTGGCCTCTGGGACGGTAGAGCCCGTCTCTTCGGCCGGTCCTGTCACCCAACGGAGCTCCGTAGCGTGGACCCAGGAAACCCACGTCCAACCGACCGGGAGATGTCCCATGAGCATCATCGTCACAGGAGCGGCGGGCCACGTTGGCCGCCTCGTCACCGAACAACTGCTGGAGCGCCTCCCGCCGGAGGAACTCGTCCTGGTCACGCGCCGTCCGCACGCCCTGGAGGAGTTGGGGGCCCGCGGTGCCGATGTCCGCTACGGCAACTTCGACGACCCGGCGACCCTTGACGGCGCATTTGCCGGCGGCGACCGGCTGCTCCTGATCAGCACCGATGACATGGGTCGCCGGGTCCGCCAGCATGACGCAGCCATCCGCGCCGCGGCGGCGGCCGGGGTCGGCCGTGTGGTGTTCACGTCCCACGTCCACCCCGAGGCCGCGAATCCGCTCGGTGCGATGGCCCGGGAGGTTGGCGAGACGGAGGAGAGGCTGCAGCGCAGCGGGCTGGAGTGGACGGTGTTGCGGTTCGGAAGCTTCGCCGAGCTGCAGATTCCGCCCGCCGCCACGGCGGCCATGAATGGCCGGCTGGTCACCAACATGGGCGACGGGCGCATCGTCCCCGTCTCGCGCCAGGACTGCGCCGAGGCGGCCGCCATCACGCTCACCACCGACGGCCACACCGGCCAGACCTACGAGATCACCGGTTCGCAGGCCTTCTCCGCCCCCGATCTGGCCGAACTGTACGCCGACGTGAGCGGACAACCGGTGAAGGTGGTCCAACTCAGCGACATGGTGCTCACCTCGGTGCTCGTCAGCCTCGGCACGCCCTGGCGGGCCGCCCTGGACATCACGGCTTTCGGTCGTGCCATCCGCCGGGGGTTCTTCGACGTGGTCGATCCCGCCTTCGAGCGCCTGACCGGACGCCCGCCGGTGGCGGCGCGGGACGTGCTCATCGCCCACCACGGAAACCTGTTGGCCGTCGGCTGAGAACGGTTTGGATTCGACGCGGCGACGCCGCTGCCCGTTGGGCGGCGGCGTTGTCGCGTGGAGAGTAGGGGCTGGTTCGGCGGGATCAGGGGGCGGTGGGAGTGGTGCCGGCTGCGGGGCCTCCGGGCCCTCCGCCACCGATCCCGGTGGGGTTGATCGTGACGGCCTGGGCGGTGGTGGTCCCGTTGGCGGTCGTTCCGACGACGGCGATGGTGGACCCGACGGTGATGTCGGCCGCCGCGCCGGGCTTGTTGGCGGTGATCGTGGCGCCGGTCGGGACGGTCACGGTGACGGCTGCACCGTTGGAGTCGGTCAGTTGGATGGTGGTGCCGTCGACCTTGGTGACGGTGCCGGTGGTCGGACGGCCGAACCCGCCGGGGCCGCCCTGGCCGGTGCCCGTCTGTCCGGTGCCGCCCGGGCGGGCGGTCGCGGCGGCCGATGTTCCGGTCGTGCTGGAGGCGGACCGACCCTTGAGGGTGGCCCCGGTCCCGATTCCGAGGAGGGCGACGGCGGCGACGATGGCGGCGATGGCCGGAAGCCGCAGCCGGATCCCCTTCTTCGGAACGGTGGTCGTCCAGTCTTCGTCGACGTCGGCGGGACGGGAGTCGAGGGTGGGAGAGGCAGGGCTGGTCATGATGGCTCCTTGGGGCTGGATTGGGGACTCACTCGTGACGGAGGGCTTCGATGGGACGGAGGGACGCCGCCCGGTTGGCCGGGTAGATCCCGAAGAACAGTCCGACGGCGATGGCGACGCCGAAGGCGAGGGGGATGCTGTAGCCGGCGATCACCGGTTGGATCCCCACGATCTTGAAGTGGCTGCCGACGAGGCCGGCGGCCACGCCGGCGGCGCCGCCGAGGAGGCTGAGGATGACCGCCTCGCTGATGAACTGGGACAGGATGGCGGACTTGGGGGCGCCGATGGCTTTGCGAATCCCGATTTCCCGGGTCCGCTCGGTCACCGACACGAGCATGATGTTCATCACGCCGATGCCGCCGACGAGGAGGCTGATGGCGGCCACGGCGCCGAGGAGGACGGTGAAGGTCTGCGTCGTCGACGCCGAGGCGGCCAGCAGGCTGCCCTGGTTGAGGACGCTGAACGGTGAGGTGGCGCCGGCGGAGATGTTGTGGCGGGAGTCGAGGATCGTCAGGATCTCGGCCTGGGCGGTGTCCATGACGGACGACGACTTGGCCTGGGCGACGAGTTGGGTGAACCCGCCGGTGCTCCCCGAGAGGGTGTCCTGGACCGCGGTGTAGGGGGCGACCACGATGTCGTCGAGGTCCTGGTTGCCGTTGCTGCCCTTCGTCGCCTGGATCCCGACGATGTCGTAGGCCACACCGTTGACCTGGATCGTCTGGCCGATGACATTGGTGCCGGCGCCGAAGAGGTTGGCGGCGGTCGTCTGGCCGATGACGGCGACGCGGTCGTGGTTGGCGACGTCGTCGACGGTCAGGCCCCGCCCGGCGGCGATGGCGCGGTTCGTGCTGGTCAGGTAGGCGGCGTCGGTGCCGACCATCTGGCCGATGGTGGTGCTGGCGCTGCCATAGGTGGCGGTGGCCCCGTTGACGTTGACGACGGGCGAGACGGCGACCACGTCGGGCGCCTGCGTTGCGTCGTTGAGCGCCGTGAGGTCGCCGGCGGTGAGGGTGACGCTCTGGGACTGGGCCCCGATCTGGCCCCGGACGGGCCGGTTGAAGACCGTGAGGGTGTTCGTCCCGAGGTTGCGGATGCGGGCCTGGACGTCGGCCGAGGAGCCGGTTCCGACGGCGGTGAGCACGATCACGGAGCTGACACCGATCAGAATGCCGAGGACGGTGAGGGCGGAGCGGAGCTTGTTGGAACCGACACCCCGCAGGGCGATCCGGACGCTTTCGGGGGTCATGACGCCTCCTGGCGGGAGTCCTGGCCGGAAACCGGCGGACGGGCGGATACGGGTGCACTACGGGTGTCGCTCTGGATGTGACCGTCACGAAGGCGGACGACCCGCTTGGCGAAACGGGCCACCTCCTCCTCGTGGGTGATGAGGACCACGGTGCGGCCTTCGGCGTTGAGTTCGGCGAAGAGGCCCATGATCTCGGTGGTGGAGGCACTGTCGAGGTTGCCGGTCGGTTCGTCGGCCAGGAGCAGCGCCGGGTTGCTGACCAGCGCCCGGGCCACGGCGGCCCGCTGCTGCTGGCCGCCGGAGAGCTCCTGCGGGCCGTGGTGGGCCCGTTCGGCGAGACCGACGGCGTCGAGAGCGGCCAGGGCCCGGGCCCGCCGTTCCTTGGCCCGCACGCCGGCGTAGACCAGTGGCAGTTCCACGTTGGCCACGGCGCTGGTGCGGGGGATCAGGTTGAAGGACTGGAAGACGAAGCCGATCTTGCGGTTCCGGACCTTGGCCAGCGTGGCCTCCTCCAGGGTGCGGACGTCGACACCATCGAGGAGGAACCGACCCCGGGTCGGGACGTCGAGGCAGCCGAGGATGTTCATCAGCGTCGACTTGCCCGACCCGGAGGCGCCCATGATGGCCACGAAGTCCCCCCGTTCGACGAGGAGGTCGACGCCGGCCAGGGCGGTGACCTGGATGCGGCCCGTGCCGTAGGTCTTCACGAGGTTGGTGATCTCGATCACCGGGTGGGGCGTGACGAGCTGGTGTCGGCTGGCGGGCGGGGCAGGCGGGGCGGGCGGGGCGGACGGGCGGCGTTGCAGCGAGAACATCGGAGGTGCACCTTGCGGGAAGAAGGGGAGGTGGGCAGCGGGGCCGACGGCGCCGGTTACTGGCCCGGGGGAGCGCCGCCGAA
>JAUZEX010000174.1 GCA_030838815.1 Actinomycetota bacterium | reverse complement strand
GGTGGCCGGGGCGCCGAGGCAGGTCGCCCCCGCCGCCTGCGCGGCGGGCCCGCCGGCCAGCACCGGCCAGGACGAGATCAGCAGTGTCAGGCCCAACCGGGCGGCCCCCGGCCGGCGTCGCTGTGGCATCGGCCCCATGCTCACCCCCACGCTCGAAGCTCCCAGGATCGCACCTCAGGCCCGGCGCAGGTGAGCCGGCTTCTCAGGAAAACCGGACAAATGTGCCGAACAGTCAGGAAAGGGGCCCCCTGCGGGGCCCCTGACCTGCTGCTTTCGAAGCTCGGGGGCAGGGACTCGAACCCCGAATGGCAGGGCCAGAACCTTTCCCGGGAGTTACGGCCAGTTGCAGCCAGTTGCTAGAAAGACCGCTTGACCTGCACGTTTGATGGCCCCAGGTTGCGGCCCGACCCGGCCAGTTTCGCCCTCTTGCAGGAGTTCTGCTGGCAAAGTGCTGGCAAATGGGGGCTCTGGGACGACCCCGCCAGCGCCAGCACGGAACCTAACGGTCACCGGTCCCCGAACAGAGCCCGGTCGGCGACGACCGCTGCCTCGCTATGGAGCCGGGGGGCAACGTGGGCGTAGACCCGGTCGGTGATCGCTGTGGACGAGTGGCCGAGCCTCTCGGCCACGTCTAGTCCTCAGGTGGGTCGGGGATCGGGATGATGTGATGCTTGAGCGTCACGGCGATGTCCTTGACCTCAAGCAGCGAGCCGCTCTCCGCAACCCACATGGCGAAGTCATAGGCGTCCACCTCGCCCATCGTGAACTGGAAGCCGTTAAGAAGGCAGAACAGTCGCATCGCGCCCCAGGCGGCTCGCTTGTTCCCATCAGGGAACGGCTGACCGTGATCGATCGCTTGAAACAAGGCAGCGGCCTTGGTGTACAGGTCCGGGAAGACATCGACTCCAAAGGCCGTCGCCTGGGGACGGTGCACGGCGGCCTCCAGCCGGCCAAGATCCCGAACGGGCTGGCCGACCTCCTGCTTCTCGCCGACCTCCTGTTCGTGGAACGACAGAACGTCGGCGACCGTGACGTAGACCCAGGGGATCACGCCAGCTTGTCTAGTACACCCCGGTCCTGCTTACGGACGAGATCAATAGCGGCCTGGACAGCTTCCTGCCGGCCGTCCTGTGCGACGTACGCACGGATCGAATCTCTGATCACCTGGTTGATGGACCGCTCCGTAAGGAAGCCCAGGGTGCGGACACGCGCGTACTCCTCAGCGTCGATTCGGAGCGACAGGGTGTGCATCGACTTCTCGGTCTCGCTCATGGATTGGATCATACCTTGGTAGCAGTGGTATCACTAGGGCGAACTTAAGTTCGCCATCCGTGGGCGGGATTCCCTTTCGGGGTCGGCGGCGATTACCAGCGAACCTCGCGGGAGCGCTGGCAAAGTGCTGGCAAGTGGCCCCCGATCTGCCCCGAACAGCAGGAGAGACCCTCCGAAAAGGGCCTCTGACCTGCTGTTTCTTGCTTGGCTCGGGGGCAGGGACTCGAACCCCGAATGGCAGGGCCAGAACCTGCAGTGTTGCCGATTACACCACCCCCGAACGGGCGTCTCAGAGGATAGCGCGACCCGGCCCCAGCGCCCGTTGGGAGACGGCGAACCGCTGCTCGACCCGGACGAGGCGGCGGAACCCGATCACCCGGGCCACGCCGACCTGGGCGGTCTCGGTCACCAGGTGGCGGAACTCCGAGAGGCCCCTGATCGGGCTGGTCCGGGTGGGCGAGGTGGCGGATCTGAGGCCGAGCTCGGAGGCGATGCCGTGGATCCGGGCGGCGTGGAACGGGTCCGACACGAGGACGACGTCCTCGATCCCCCGCTGGCGGAGGAACCGGGCCGAGGCGGCCAGCGACTGCCACGAGGTCCGCCCCGTCGCCTCCCGGAGGATGGCCTCGTCGGGCACGCCCTTGGTGTGGAGGTAGTTGGCGCCGGCCGCCGACTCCGTGAACCGGTCGCCATCGGCCTTCCCGCCGGTGACGACCACGACCGGGGCGAGGTTGCGGTGGTAGAGGTCGGCGGCGTGGTCGAGGCGGGCCCGCAGCACGGGCGAGGGCCGCCCGTCGTACTGGGCGGCCCCGAGGACGATGACCGCCTGGGACGAGTGGGCGCCGTCGTGGCGGCTCGTCCACCACACCTGCATGAACGTCACACCGAAGTACAGGGCGGGGACGACGACGGCCACGACCAGTGCCCGGCGGAGCACCTTCGCCCAGTCCAGCGCCCTCGTCCCCCTCGACCCGACGGCCCGCCCGGCCGTTCCATTCTCAAAGAGTCCAGCCACCACCCCTGTATCACAGCACGTCCGGGGGCCCCGGGGGGCGGATACCCGCTTCAGCCGATACGGGTGGCGGCGGCCCGGATCCGGCGCAGGCTGCGCTCCCGGCCGAGCAGCACGATGGAGTCGAACAGCGGCAGCCCGGTGTGGCTGCCCTCGACGGCGGCGTAGACGGCGGGCAGTCCCTTTCGGGGCTTGATGGCGAGTTTGTCCAGCACCGGCCGGAGGTCGACGGCCTCGACGGTCCAGTCGCAGACCTCCAGGTGGGCGGCCACGGCGTCGAGGATCTCGCCCACCCGCTCCGTTTTCTGCAGCCGCTCCAGCGAGTCCGGGGCGATCTGGAACTCCTCCTCCGGAACGAAGAGGAACCAGGCCGTGTCGGCGGCGTCGGCCAGGGTCGTGGCCCGCTCCTGAGCCAGGGCCATGGCGGCCGTGAACACGTCCGCATCGAAGCGGTCGCCGTAGCGCTCCTGGCCGAACGGGCGGCACCGGTGGACAAAATCCGGAAGGGGAAGGGCGCGGATGTACTCGCCGTTCATCCAGTTGAGCTTGTCGTAGTCGAAGAAGGCCGGCGACGGCGCGACCCGCGCCAGGACGAAGGCGGCGGCCAGCTCGGCCAGCGAGACGATCTCGGGGGCGGCGCCGCTCTCGTCGGCCGGCAGCGAGAAGCCGAGGAGGCCGAGGTAGTTGGCCAGCGCCTCGGGGAGGTAGCCGCGGGCGGCGAAGTCCTCCAGCGAGATGGCGCCGTGGCGCTTCGACAGCTTGGCCCGGTCGGCCCCGACCAGCAACGGCAGGTGGGCGAACGTCGGGCGGCCGGGGATGCCGAGCGCATCGCGCAGGGCCAGCATCCGGTGGGTGGTGTCGGTCAGGTCCTCCCCCCGGATGACGTGGGTGATGCCGGTGTCGGCGTCGTCGACGGCGTTGGCGAGGTAGAAGACGGGCGCGCCCGACGTCCGCACGATCACGAAGTCCGGGATCGTGGTCCAGGGCACGGTCACCTCACCCCGGATGACGTCGGTGAAGGAGCTCACGCCGTCGTCGGGCGTGCGGAACCGGATCGACCGGGGTCGGCCCTCCCCCGCCAGCCGGGCCCGATCCTCAGGAGTGAGGTCACGGCAGTGGCCGTCGTAGCCGGGGTCGGCCGGACCCAGGGCCTTGCGGGCCTCGTGGCGGGCGTTGATCTCCTCCTCGGTGCAGAAGCATTCGTAGGCCGCGCCCGAGGCCAGGAGCTGCTGCGCCGCCTCGAGGTGGCGGTCGAAGCGGGCCGACTGGAGGTAAGGGCCCTCGTCCCAGTCGAGGCCCAGCCACTGCAGGGTCGTCTGGATCCCCTCGGTCCAGTCCTGGCGGGAGCGTTCGACATCGGTGTCCTCGATACGCAGCACGAACGTGCCGCCGGTGTGGCGGGCATAGAGCCAGTTGAACAGGGCGGTCCGGGCGCCGCCGACGTGGAGGAAGCCGGTCGGGGACGGCGCGAACCGGACCCGGGTCTCGGTCACCCGCCGGCGGCCAGCCCCAGAAGCTGGCGCCAGTCGGACAGCCGGGCCCGGATCTCGTCCGGTCGCTGCTTCACCACCGATTCAGGGATGGCCTCGACCAGGCTGACCCGGCGGGGGTAGTCGTGGTCGACGCCGGCCACGGCCAGGCGGCGCCACTCCACCAGGTCGGCCGGGGCGTCGGCCAGCCAGCCGAACAGCGTGAAGCCGAGCTCCACGTCGGCCCGCACCGGGGCCCGTCCGAACAGGCCACCCCGGCGCATGGCGACCTGGGCCGCGACCGCCTCGGCGTCGTGGACGGTCTCGGGCCGCACGACGGTGATCTGGTCGTGGAACCGCTCGGCGAGGGTCAGGGCGTAGCCGCTGTCGGGCCCGGGCGTGCCGAACAGCACGCCCACACATCCCGGCCCCACCACCGGGTCGATATCCCCGGGCCGGACCGCCCTCCAGCCCCGGGCGGGCGGGATGGCGACGGAACGCCGCGGCGCGTCCTCGGCACGGGTCGGGACGTACGGATCGACGGCCATAGGTTCGGAACGCTACCCGGCTGACGCCTCCCCGGACGGTTCGGCGGCTTCGGCGGCCAGGAGCCCGTGGACGATCGAGTCGGACAGCGCCGCCCACGACGCCTCGATGACGTTCTCGGAGACGCCGATGGTGCTCCACGACCGTTCCTCGTCGGCCGAGTCGAGCAGCACCCGGGTGACGGCGCCCGTCCCCTTGTGGGTGTCGAGGACCCGGACCTTGTAGTCGGTCAGGTGGATGCCGGCCAGCGCCGGGTGGGCCTGCCCGATGGCCTTGCGCAGGGCCTGGTCGAGGGCGTTGACCGGGCCGTTGCCCTCGGCGGTGGCGATGATGCGCTCGCCCCGGGTCTCGAGCTTGATGGTCGCCTCGGTGGTGACCTCACCGCCGGCCTGCTTCTCCACGATGACCCGGAAGCTCTCCAGGGTGAAGAAGTCCTGCTCCCAGCCGGCGGCGGTGCGCAGCAGCAGCTCGAACGAGGCGTCGGCCACCTCGAAGTGGTAGCCGGCGTGTTCCAGCGTCTTGAGCTGTTCGAGCACGTCGGTGACGTCGTCGTTGGACAGGTCCAGCCCGAGGTCCTTGGCCCGCATGGCCACCGTCGACCGGCCGGCCATCTCGGAGATGACGAAGCGGGTCTGGTTCCCGATGGCGTCGGGGGTGATGTGCTCGTAGGCGTCGCGGGCCCGGGAGATGGCGCTGGTGTGGAGGCCGGCCTTGTGGGCGAAGGCGCTGATGCCGACGTAGGGCGACTGCGGGTCGAGCGTCAGGTTGACCAGCTCGGCGATATGGTGCGACACCGCGGTGAGCAGCTCGAGCCGGTCCCGGGGCACGGTCTCGATCCCCATCTTCAGCGTGAGGTTGGGGATGATGGCGGTCAGGTTGGCGTTGCCCGTCCGCTCGCCGTAGCCGTTGATGCAGCCCTGGATCTGCACCGCCCCCTGGCGGACGGCGGCGAGGGCGTTGGCCACGGCGCAGCCGGTGTCGTTGTGGAAGTGGCCGCCGAGACCGGCGTCGGGCAGGGCGGCGTGCACCTCGGCCACCGTCTGTTCCACGACGTGGGGCAGCGTGCCCCCGTTGGTGTCGCACAGCACGAGCCGGGTGGCGCCGGCCTCGTGGGCCGCCCGCAGGACCCGGAGGGCGAACTCCGGGTTGTTGCGGTAGCCGTCGAAGAAATGCTCGGCGTCGAGGAACACCTCGAGGCCGGCGTTCCGCAGGAACTCGACCGAGTCGCTGACCATGGACACCGCCTCGTCGAGCGTCGTCCGCAGCGCCTCGGTCACGTGGTAGTCCCACGACTTGGCCACGATGCACACCACCGGGGTGCCGGCCTTGACCAGGTTGCGTAACACCTCGTCGTCGTCGGCCTTCACGCCGGCCCGGCGGGTCGACCCGAAGGCCACCAGCTGGGAGCGCTCCAGGCGCAGCTCGGCCGGCGCCCGGCGGAAGAACTCCTCGTCCTTGGGGTTGGCGCCGGGCCAGCCGCCCTCGATGTAGTCGACGCCGAGGAGGTCGAGCTGCTCGGCCACCTTGAGCTTGTCGGCGACCGTGAGGGAGATCCCCTCCCGCTGCGACCCGTCCCGCAGCGTCGTGTCGAAGATCTCGACCCTGGTGGGCCAGGCGGGGTTCCGCGGTTCAGGACCGGACATGTTCGAGCCATCCCTTGTACGTCTCGACCTCGCCCCGGATGGCGGCGAAGTACATCTCCTGGATCTTGCGGGTCACCTCACCCGGCTCACCGATCACCCGGTCGTCGACCGAGCGGATCGGCACCACCTCGGCGGCCGTCCCGGTGAGGAACGCCTCGTCGGCGACGTAGAGGTCGCTGCGGAGAATGTTCTCCTCCACCACCTCGTACCCCAGGTCGCGGGCGATCACCATGATCGAGTCGCGGGTGATCCCGTCCAGCGCCCCGGCCGACAGCGGCGGGGTGAAGATCTTGCTGCCCTTGACCAGGAAGAGGTTCTCGCCGGTGCACTCCGACACGTGACCCTGGGTGTTCAGGAGGATCGCCTCGTCGTAACCGGCCTTGAGGGCCTCGACCTTGGCCAGCGACGAGTTGACGTACAGACCGGTGACCTTGGCCGCCGGCGGGATCATGTTCGGGTCCTCCCGGCGCCAGGAGGAGATCTTGGTCCGCACCCCGTGGCGGATGCCCTCCTCGCCGAGGTAGGTACCCCACGGCCACACGGCGATCGAGACGTTGACCGTGCAGGGCAGCGGGTTGAGGCCCATCTCGCCGTAGCCCAGGTAGATCAACGGGCGGATGTAGCAGGCCTCGATGTTGTTGACCCGGACGGTCTCCTTGGTCGCCTCGACCAGCTGCTCCACGGAGAAGGGAGACTCGATCATCAGCATCTTGGCCGACTGCAGAAGGCGGCGGATGTGGTCGGTCAGGCGGAAGACGGCGGGCCCCGCAGAGGTGGCGTAGGCCCGGATGCCCTCGAAGACGCCGGAGCCGTAGTGCAGCGTGTGGGTGAGGACGTGGATCTTGGCGTCGTCCCAGTCGACGAGC
>JAUZEX010000170.1 GCA_030838815.1 Actinomycetota bacterium | reverse complement strand
TTCCACGTCTACTCCATCGACATGATCGGCCACGGCTTCACCGACCGGCCCGACGTGGCCTACAACCTCGACGACTACGCCACCCACGTCTGCGACTTCCTCGACGTGATCGGCGCCGAGACCGCCCACCTCTCCGGCGAGTCCCTCGGAGGCTGCGTCGCCGCCTGGACGGCCATCACCCGGCCGGAGCGGGTCAGCAAGCTCGTGCTCAACACCGGCATCCTGGCCCGGCCCGACGAGGCCGGTCTCCGCCAGCTGGCCGATCTCGAGCAGCGGACCCACTCCCTTCACGACGACTGCAGCATCGCCGCCATCCGCCGTCGGCTCGAGTGGCTGGTGGTCGACCCGCTGACCATGACCGACGAGATCGTCGCCGCCCGGCACCGCATCTACAACCAGCCCGGCATGGTCGACTCGGTCCTAAGGATCATGGGCGCTGTGCTGCAGATGAACCGGGGCGTCTATGGCGACGTCGACTACATCGACCAGAAGCGCCTCCGCGAGGTGCAGTGCCCGACGATGGTCATCTGGACCGACAAGAACCCCGGCAAGAGCTTCGACGTCGTGAGCGGCGCCATCGCCGAGCTGCCCGACCCCGAGGTCCACCTCATCCACGACGCCGCCCACTGGCCCCAGTTCGAGAAGGCCGACGAGGTCAACCGCCACCACATCGACTTCCTGACCCGGCCCGTCTGAGGACCCTGCCCGAGCCATGCGCATCGACGTCCACGGCCACCTGCTTCCTGCCGACCTGCCCGAGCGGCGCGCCCCTGGGGGCGATGCCCGCTGGCCGGCCCTGGTGGCCACGCCGGAGGGCGGCCGGCGGCTCGAGCCGGGGGGGCGGGTCGTCGACGACCACTACTGGTCGGTGGCGCGGCGCACCGAGGTGCTGGACGGGCTGGGCATCGACGTGCAGGTGCTCTCGCCGCTGCCGGCGCTGCTGCCGTGGTGGGCGGAGGCCGGGGACGCCCGGGATTGGTGCCGGGCGGTGAACGAGGCGACCGCCGCGGCGGTGAGCGCCGGCCGGGGCCGCTTCCTCGGGCTCGGCATCGTCCCCACCCAGGACACCGATCTCGCCGCTGCCGAGCTGGACCGCATCAAGGAACTCGGGCTCGTCGGCGTCGAAATCGGCACCGCCGTCGACGGGCAGCGCAGCTTCGCCGACGCCAGCGTCGACGCTTTCCTGGTCGCCTGTGCCGAGGCCGACCTGCCGATCCTGCTGCACCCGAACCGTCCGAACCCCTGCGGCACAACGCATCCTGCCCTCGACTCCGGCATCTGGGCGACCAGCGACACCGCCCTGGTGATGGGGGAGCGGCTGTTCCGCCACCCCGGGGCCCCGGCCGGGCTGCGGGTCTGCCTGGCTCACGGCGGCGGATCCCTGGTCTGGCAGTGGTCGCGGGTGGCGACGAGCACCGGCCGCGGCGCCGAGCTCCCGGAGTGGATCTCGGTCGACACCGCCGGCTGCACCTGCCGCCAGGTCGACTACCTGGTCGACGTCGTCGGGCCGGACCGGGTGCTCCTTGGCACCGATCTGCCCGCTGGCCGCCGTCCGGCCATTGCGGCATTGCTCGAGGGCCTCGACACCTCGCCCGCCGGTGAAGCGATCTGCGCCCACAATCCGTCCGCCGCATTCGTGAAGGTAGCCGTCCGTTGACCGTCACCATTCCCGCTGACGTCGACGTCACGACCGGCTTCGTGGACAACGAAGGCGAGCGGATCTATTACGAGATCACCGGTTCCGGGTCGCCGCTCGTGCTGTGCCACGGCCTCGGCGGCAACCATGCCATCTGGTGGCGCCAACTCGACACCTTCGCCGCCGAGCACACCGTGATCACCTGGGACCAGCGGGGGTTCGGGAACTCGACCTGCGCCAGCGGCGACTTCGGGCCCGCTCCGGCCCGGCGGGATCTGGCCGCTCTGCTCGGCGCCGTCTGCCCCGGCGAGCCCGTCCACCTCGTCGGCCAGTCCCTCGGTGGGTGGGTGGCGCTCGGGTTCGCCCTCGCCCACCCCGACCGGCTCCGCAGCCTCGTGCTGTCGACGACGCTGGCCGGCGCGGCGGGGGAGGAGACCGACCGGTTCGTCGCTCCCGGGGTTCCGGCCCGCACCCGGCGCCGGCACCCGGTGCTCTCCGAGCAGTTCTGCGGCGAGGAGATCGACCTCGCCGTGCTCTACAACCAGATCTCCAGCTTCGGCGCGAAGCCGCCCGCCCCGGCGGTAGTGGCGCAGATGCGGGCGGACACGTTCCCCGCCGCCGCACTCGGCGCTCTCGACGTCCCGACCCTTCTCATCGGGGCCACCGACGACCGGTACTGCCCGCCGGCGGTCATGCGCCGGGTGGCGGCGGCCATTCCCGGTGCCGGGTTCACCGAGCTGCCCGGCGGCCACTCCGCCTACTACGAGACGCCCGAGCTCTGGAATGGCGCCGTGCTGACTTTCATCGCTCGTCACGAAAGGACCGCCGCATGAGCCTCGTCGCGGAGCTGTACTACGAGCCGTGGGACCCGGCCTGCCGTGACCGGGCCTTCGAGCTCTACCAGGAGCTGCTCGAGCACGCCCCGGTGTACGAGACGGGCTCGGGGATGTACGTCGTGTCCCGCTTCGACGACGTGCGCGAAATTATGGCCCGGCCCCAGCTCTTCTCCAACCGGCCCAACCAGGACGAGACCATCGGCTTCCCGCCGAAGATCGCCCCCGACACGCCGCCCGAGGTGCTGCAGCAGCTGCTGGCCGCCGCCTCCGCCCTGCCCCTCGACCTGAGCGAGCTCCTCACCGCCCGGGTCATCGTCGGTGCCGATCCCCCCCAGCACACCCGCCAGCGGGCCATCGTGAGCCGGGGCTTCACGCCCCGTCGCATCGCCGAGTTCAAGGACATCATCGAGCGGATCGTGGCCGAGTGCCTGACCGCCGTCGACGCGTCGGACGGGTTCGATCTCGTCGAGCAGTTGGCCATCCCGCTCCCGGTACGGGTCATCGCCGACATCCTCTCCGTCGACGCCGCCCACTACCCCGACGTCAAGCGGTGGTCGAACACCCTGGCGTCCCTGCCGACGAGCGAAGACCGCGGCAGCATCGACTCGATCATCGCCCTGCTCGGGATGCTCAAGGAGTTCAGCGAGTACTTCGTGCCCCGCATCGAGGCTCGCCGGGCGAATCCGCTCGACGATCTCCTGTCGGACTTCGTCCGGGCCGAGGACGTCGACACCATGACCGCCACCGAGGCGGTGCTGTTCCTCCTCGTGCTCATGGCCGC
>JAUZEX010000140.1 GCA_030838815.1 Actinomycetota bacterium | reverse complement strand
CCCCGCCCACGGCCAGAACAGCCGAGAACAACGCCGGGAGCAACCGGCTCAGGGAGGGTGCCGGGCGGACCCGGCGCCCTCTTCCGTTTCGCACGTCCGTACGTCTCCGCCCCTGCATCAACCGCCCCCGCCCGGAGCGGCGTATGCCGCGTTGGCACCACCGCCTCGCTGGCGACTCCTTCGACTCCGCCCCCGGAGGCGCCTTAAACGAACATCCGGGGCGCCAGTGTCACCGACAACTTGCGTAAGCAGTGTCTACCGTAACGCCCCTACGCCCCAAAAGACACAGGAAGGACACCAGAAAGCGAAATTTTTCGTCCCGATCCGCCGCTATCGGCCGCTACACCAGCGTGAACGTCCTGTTACGCACCCGGCACCCTTTCGCACACCTGTTCCTGGGTTTGTCATGATCAGCGGCGCAGGAGAGGGCAAGGGGGTTGGCGTGGCCGACAGCTACACGATCATCGACAACCGCACGGGCAAGAGCGTCGAGGTCCCGATCGAGAACGGGGGCATTTCGTCGCGGGCTCTGCGGGAGCTCGATCCCAACATCTTCATCTATGACCCCGCCTTTCTCCAGACGGCGGCCTGTCGCAGCTCGATCACGTTCCTCGACGGCGACAACGGGATCCTCCGCTACCGGGGCTATCCCATCCAGGACCTGGCCGAGCAGTCCAGCTACCTCGAGGTGGCTTATCTGATCGTCCACGGGGAGCTCCCGTCCCGGGCGGAGTTCGAGAAGTGGACGCACGACATCACGTTCCACACCTACGTCCACGAGAACGTCCGGAAGCGGTTCATGGACGGCTTCCACCACGACGCCCATCCCATGGGCATCCTGGTGGCCACCGTCGGGGCCCTGTCGACCTTCTATCCCGAGGCGAAGAACATCGCCGACCCCGAGGTGCGTATGCGCCAGGTCGTGCGGCTCATCGCCAAGATGCCCACGCTGGCTGCCTTCGCCCACCGCTTCTCCATCGGGCTGCCGTTCGTCTTCCCTGACAACTCCCTCGACTTCGCCTCCAACTTCCTGTCGATGATGTGGAAGATCGCCGAGCCTCGCTTCGAGTCCGACCCTGTCCTGGCCCGGGCGCTCGACCAGCTCTTCATCCTCCACGCCGACCACGAGCAGAACTGCTCCACCACCGCCATGCGGGTGGTCGGATCGGCTCACGCCGACCCCTTTTCGTCGACCGCCGCCGCCTGCGCGGCGCTCTACGGGCCCCTCCACGGTGGGGCCAACGAGGCGGTCGTCCGGATGCTGACGGAGATCGGCTCCCTGGAGAACATCGAGCCCTTCGTCGCCGCTGTGAAAGAGGGCAAGGCCCGCCTCATGGGCTTCGGGCACCGCGTCTACAAGAGTTACGACCCCCGGGCCCGGATCATCAAGGCCACGGCCGAGCGGGTCTTCGAGGTCACCGGTAGGAACCCGCTCCTCGACATCGCCCTGAAGCTGGAAGAAATCGCCCTGGCCGACGAGTACTTCATCTCCCGCCGGCTGTACCCCAACGTCGACTTCTACTCGGGGCTCATCTACCAGGCGATGGGTTTCCCGGTCGATATGTTCCCGGTGCTCTTCGCCATCCCCCGCACCGCCGGGTGGGTGGCGCACTGGCTCGAGCTCCTCGGCGACCCCGAGCAGAAGATCTCCCGACCCCGGCAGATCTACGTGGGGCCGCCAGAACGGCCCTATGTCCCGATTCGGGACCGAAACTAAGGCAGACTCCCGGGACAGTCCCCCGGCGCGGTAGTACATTGACGCCAAAGGTCCGGCAACCCGGGGGGCGCGATGGACCGGTACCCGGGAGGGCTCCCCAAGAGCTTTCTCCAGCCGTGTCTGCTGTTGTTGTTGAAGGAACAACCTGGTTACGGCTACGACCTCGTCACGCGCCTCAAAGCGCTGGGGATCGATGACGACTCCGCCGCCGTCTACCGCTCGCTCCGCACCCTGGAAGAGAAGGGGACGGTGTACTCGTACTGGAACACCTCCTCAACCGGGCCGGCGCGGCGCATGTACCGGCTGACGCCGGCCGGCGAGGAGCAGCTCCAGGCCTCGGTCGAGGCGCTGGCGGAGACCCACCTGGCCATCGAGCGCTACCTCTGCCGCCATGCCCTGGCCCAATCCCGGGCCCAGGAGGCCGAACGCGACGACACGCCCCCGACAAGACCCCGGCCATCGGGCGTGGCGGCCCTGCGGCGGTCGGTACGGTGACCTCCGCAGTCCGGGAATTCGACCGGCGGGTCGAGCCCGGGCTGGCCCTGGTCAACAGCGCCGAGGAGATCGCCCGGGCCTGTCACGCCATGGCGGCCCGGTTCCACCGCGGCGGGAAGCTCCTCGTGTTCGGCAACGGGGGCGGCGCCACGGATGCCGAACACATCGCCGTCGAGTTCGTGCACCCCGTCATCGTCGGGAAGCAGGCGCTGCCGGCCCTTTCGCTGGCCGCCGACCCGACGGTCGTCACCGGCATCGCGGCGCGGGAGGGCTTCGCCGAGGTCTTCGCCCACCAGCTCCGCCAGCTCGCCGACCCGGCCGACATCGCCCTCGGCGTATCGGCGGACGGGTCCTGCGCCAACGTCTGCCGCGGCCTCGAGGAGGCCCGGTCGCTCGGCTTGCTCACCGTCGCCCTGGCCGGTGGTGACGGTGGCCGCCTGGCCGTCAGCGGTGCCGTCGACCACCTTGTCGTCGTCCCGTCCGACGACCCGCAGATCGTGAAGGAGATGCACGTCACGACCTACCACGTGCTCTGGGAACTGGTGCACGTCTTCTTCGAGCATCCCGGGGTGCTGGTGGCCGGCACAGGCCTATGACGACGCCCGACGACGCCCGACCCGTCCCTGTCTGCCATGACGACGTCTGCATCACCTGCGGCGACATCGCCGTGCCGGTCACGATCGTGGAGCTCCGCCCCGGCGACCTGGCCCTGGTCGACACTGGCGAGACCCTGGAGGAGATCAGCATCGCCCTGGTCGACACGTACGTCGGTGGTCGAGTGCTGGTGCACGCCAAGGAGGCGATCGCCTCGCTGTCCCACTCCGACGACAGCGAACACCGGGTAGAGGCGGACCGGCCATGAAGGCCGAAGGCGTCGAGGGCCTCTACCCGTTCCTGTACGCCGTAGAGAACGACCCCGAGGCCGTGCTGGCCGAGGTGCGCCGCTCGACGGTCGAAAAGGCGACGGAGATCGTCGCCCTCCGGCGCCGGGTGGCGGAGGAGCAGGGCGAAGCGCTGGCGGCCTGTGCCGCCGAGATGGCGGCCCGCTTCCGGACCGGCGGCCGGCTGCTCACCTTCGGCAACGGCGGGAGCAGCACCGACGCCGCCGACATCGCCCAGCTCTTCATGCAGCCCCGCACGGGTCGGGCCCTGCCGGCCTTCTGCCTCGGCAGCGGCGTGGCCGTGCTCACCGCCTTGTCCAACGACGTCGGTTTCGACGTCGTCTACGCCCGCCAGATCGCCGCCTTCGGCCGCATGGGCGACATGGTGTTCGGCATCTCGACCAGCGGGGGTTCCCAGAACGTGTTGCGAGCGTTCGAGGAAGCCCGCCGGCGCGGCCTCCTCACCGTCGGCATGGCCGGCTACGAAGGCGGCCAGATGGCCGAGTCGGGGGTCGTCGACCACCTTTTCGTGGTTCCGTCGGCGTCGGGCCACCGCTTCCAGGAAGCGCAGACCACCGCCTACCACGTCTTGTGGACGCTCGGGCAGGAGGCCTTCGGGCCGCCCGAGTTGAAATGAGCGCGCCGGCCGGCGGCCGGGTGCGAACACGGGTCCGCGTCGAGGGGATCGTGCAGGGCGTGGGCTTCCGGCCCTTCGTCCACGGGCTCGCCACCCGGCTCGACCTCGTGGGATTCGTCGGCAACGACGCCCAGGGCGTCTTCATCGAGATCGAGGGGGACGACGGGACCGTCGGCGAGTTCCTCCGGGTCCTGGAGGCGGAGCCGCCGCCGCTGGCCGTCATCGAGAGCGTGACGGCCAGCACCGTGCCGGCGGTGGGGGACGAGCGCTTCACGATCGTCGCCAGCCGGTCGGGCGGCGAGCAGCAGGCGCTGATCTCGCCCGACACGGCCACCTGCGAGGATTGCCTGGCCGAGATCTGGGACGAGACCG
>JAUZEX010000080.1 GCA_030838815.1 Actinomycetota bacterium | reverse complement strand
AACTCGCCCGGCTTCGGTCCCAGGATCTCGAACTTCGCCGCCATGACCAGACCCCTCGTTTCGTCGCCGTCACCGCTGTTGCCAGTGTGACTCGGATCGGGCCGTAATGCCACACCAGATGCGGCCTGAACGCCCGGTTACCAAGAAGTGACAAACAGCTCGGCGGTGGGTAGCAGCATCCTGACGGATCGGCGCACCCAGGAGGCCGGCGATGCCGCAGAGGGCGTGGAGCGCGAAACGCGAACGGCAGTACGAGCACATCAAGGAGGGACTGCGCGAGCGCGGTCGCAGCGAAGACAAGGCCGAGGAGATCGCCGCCCGCACCGTCAACAAGGAGCGGGCCCGGGCCGGCGAAGCGAAACAGGCCAGCCGCACGTCGACCGACGACATCTCCTCCGGTCGCCGCGGCGGGTTGCGGTCGCACCGCGGGCCCGGCGGGCGCACCAAGGCCCAGCTCTACAACGAGGCCAAGCAGCGCAACATCCCGGGCCGATCGAAGATGAACAAGGCCGAACTCGAACGGGCCGTCGGCCGCTGACGGGAGGGGACGCCGCGATGGGGAGTGGGGAGAAACACAACCAGGTCCTGATGCCGACCGATGTGTCGGCGCGGGTCGGTTTCTTCGACCGCTTCGCCGGCGTCGCCTCCAACGTCGCCGGCCGGGCCGCCTTCTTCGCCTTCTGCGTGCTCCTGATCGTCGTCTGGGCGCCCAGCATCCTGCTGCTGCGCGACGTCGACACCTGGCAGCTGATCATCAACACAGCCACGACGATCATCACCTTCCTGATGGTGGCGCTGCTCCAGAACAGCCAGACCCGCAACGACCAGGCCGTCCACCACAAGCTCAACGCCATCGCCGACGGGCTGTCCGACCTCATGGTCCAGCTCGAGGGCGGCCTGCCGGACCGCGACGTCGAGCGGGACATCGCCGAGCTCCGGGCCGCCATCGGGCTCGAGGACCACGAGAGCACCTCTCATAACGCCGCGGCTACGACTCGGGGCTAGGGCGGACGTGAACCACTACGGCCTCGACACCGACGCGGTCGTCCGCCTGGCCGTGGCTCTGGCGCTCGGCGCGGCCATCGGGCTCGAGCGGGAGCTGTCGGGCCAGACGGCGGGCCTGCGGACCCACATCGCCGTCTGCATCGGCGCCTGCCTCTTCGGCGTGATCTCCACCCTGGGGTTCAGCGAGTTCCAGAACGTGCCGACGACCGTGTTCCGGGCCGACGTGAGCCGCGTGGCATCGAACGTGGTGGTCGGTGTCGGATTCCTGGGCGCCGGAATGATCGTCAAGCGTCCCGGCGAGGTGGCCAACCTCACCACCGCCGCCAGCGTCTGGACGGTGGCCGCCGTCGGCCTGACCTGCGGGGTCGGCGATCTCGGCACCGGCACCGTCGCCGCCCTGCTGACACTGGGCTACCTCGCCGCCCTCCGGCCGGTGCGGCGTTGGATCGAGCAGGTCGCCGCCCGCTCCCATTGTCTGCTGGCTGTGACCCTGGCCGACGGAACCGTGCCCCACGAGATCCTCGGCCGGGTCCAGGACCACAGCGGGGTGACGGTCCGGCTGAAGGGCGTCGAGAAGAGCGACGGCCGTCTCGTCGCCCTCGTCCAGGTGGAAGGGCGGCCGGAGGCGGCCGTGGCCACGATGACCGGCCGGCTGGCCGCGCTCGGTGAAGTGACCGACATGGCCCGCCAGTAGAGCCCGCCCAATAGAGCCAGCCGGCCCGGTAGACGCATCAGCGGATAAGGCGTTTGGCGCCCTCCGGGGGCGGGAAATGGCACGCCGTGGTCACCAGCGGGCGGGTCGGCGGCCGGCGGTGGCTCGCCGCGCTGTTGAGCGCCGTCGCGGTGGCGACCGGCGGGTGCTCCGGCGATGCGTCGCTGGTCAGCCCGAAGGGCCCGGCCGCCCGCACGATCGCCGGTCTGTGGTGGCCGATGCTGGCCACCGCCAGCGCCGTCTTCGCCTTCGTCGCCGGCATGCTGGTGCTGGCCGCCGTGCGGGGTCGGCGCAAGACCGATGACGACGCCCGCCGGGCCGCCGCCTGGGGTGAGCGGTTCATCGTCATCGCCGGCGTCGTCGTCTCCGGGGCGATCCTCATCGGCTTCTTCCTCTTCACCCTGGACAAGATGCAGGCCCTGGCCGACTCCGGCCGCGCCACCAGGCTGACCGTCGACGTCATCGGCCACGACTGGTGGTGGGAGGTGCGCTACCCCAACGGCGCAGTGTCGGCCAACGAGATCCACATCCCGGTCGGGGTGAAGGTGCAACTGGGCCTCACCACCGCCGACGTCATCCACAGCTTCTGGGTCCCCCGGCTCGGCCCCAAGCTCGACATGATCCCCGGGCAGCGCAACAAGTTGTGGCTGGAGGCATCGGAGCCCGGCACCTACCGCGGCCAGTGCACCGAGTTCTGCGGGCTCCAGCACGCCAACATGCTCATCCGGGTGGTGGCCGACGCCCCGGCCGATTTCGACGCCTGGATGGCCCGGGAAGCGGAGCCGGCCAGCCCCGAAGCGGGCTCGGCGCCGGGGCGGCGGGTGTTCGACAACCAGACCTGCGCCGGGTGCCACACCATCCGGGGGACCGAAGCGGCCGGGAAGGTCGGGCCCGACCTGACCCACTTCGGCCGCCGGGGCACGCTCGGCGCCGGGGTGCGGCCCCGGACGCCTGACGACGTGTCCCGCTGGATCACCGACCCCCAGTCGATCAAGCCCGGCGTCGCCATGCCACCGACCACCCTTGCTCCCGACGAGCTGGCGGCGCTCGTCGCCTATCTCGAGGTGCTGCGCTGATGGCCACCGTCACCGCCGGGGTCGCCTCCCCCGAGCTGCTCGAGGAGGCCTGGCACGAGACGCCCGGCCTCGGGTCGTTCCTGACCACCGTCGACCACAAGCGGATCGGGAAGCGCTACCTGTACACCGGCCTGCTGTTCCTCGTCATCGGGGGGCTCGAGTCGCTGGTGATGCGCATCCAGCTGACGCACTCCGGCCTCCACGTCGTCGATCCCGAGACCTACAACCAGCTCTTCTCCATGCACGGCGTGACGATGATGTTCCTCTTCGCCACTCCGGTGCTCTCCGGCTTCGGGAACTACCTCGTCCCGCTCATGATCGGCGCCCGGGACATGGCCTTCCCCCGGCTCAACGCCTTCGGCTACTGGGTCTTCCTCGGCGCCGGCCTGTTCCTCTACCTCTCGTTCGTCGTGCACCACGCCCCCGACGCCGGCTGGTTCAACTACACGCCGCTGGCCGACTCGGTCTACACCCCCGGCCCCAACATCGACTTCTACGCCCTCGGCCTCATCTTCGTCGGGATCTCGACCACCGCCGGGTCGATCAACTTCATCGTCACCATCCTGAAGATGCGGGCGCCCGGCATGTCGCTCGACCGCATGCCCATCTTCGTGTGGGGCGAGCTGGCCATGGCCCTCACGGTGGTGTTCGCCCTGCCGGCCCTGACGCTGGCCAACGTCCTCCTCGAGCTGGAGCGCCGGGTCGGCTTCCACTTCTTCGCCCCTGCCGGCGGCGGGCAGCCGCTGCTGTGGCAGCACCTGTTCTGGATCTTCGGCCACCCCGAGGTGTACCTGGTCGTGCTGCCGGCGCTGGGGATCGCATCGGCCATCATCCCGACGTTCTGCCGGCGGCCGATGATCGGCTACACGTACATCGTCCTGGCCGAGATGGCCACCGCCCTGATCGGTTTCGGCGTGTGGGTCCACCACATGTTCGCCACCGGGCTGCCGACCATCGGGCTCGGGTTCATCTCGCTGACGAGCTTCCTCGTCGTCATCCCGTCCGGCGTGCAGATCTTCGCCTGGCTGGCCACGATGTGGGCCGGCAAGCCGGTGCTGCGGACACCGCTGCTGTTCATCATCGGCTTCATCATCCTGTTCGTCATCGGCGGCCTGTCGGGGCCGATGCTGGCCTCGGTGCCGCTCGACCAGCAGGTGACCGACACGTACTTCGTGGTGGCCCACTTCCATTACGTGCTCGTGGGCGGGGCGATGTTCCCGATCTTCGCCGGAATCTACTACTGGGCCCCGAAGATGACCGGCCGGCTGCTCCACGAGGGCTGGGGGAAGGCCAGCTTCTGGCTGATGTTCGTCGGGTTCAACCTGCTGTTCTTCCCCATGCACATCGCCGGGCTGCGGGGCCAGCCCCGCCGGACGTACACCTACCAGCCCGGCCTGGGCTGGGACTTCCTCAACCTGATCGAGACGGTGGGGGCGTTCGTCCTCGCCGCCGGGATCCTCGTCACCTTCGTCAACTGGGTCTGGAGCGCCCGGAAAGGAGCGCCGGCCGGGCACGACCCCTGGCGGGGCGAGACCCTGGAGTGGGCCACGACGTCGCCGCCGGCGGAGTACAACTTCGAGAACATCCCGACCGTCCGCAGCCGGGAGCCGATGTGGGACCAGCCCGAGCTCGGGCCCCACGGCCAGCCGCCGGAAGCGGGCGGGCGGGGGCTGGGCGGCGGCCACAACACGTTGGGCACCAGCCTGCTGGAGGCCGAGCCCGAGGTGGTGGTGCCGATGCCCCACGAGTCGCCGTGGCCGCTGCTCCTCACCATGGCCCTGGCCGCCGTCTTCCTCGGCCTGCTCGTCGGGACGTGGGTGCTCTCGGCGGTGGCGGCGGTGGCGACGGCCATCAGCGTGGCGGGCTGGTTCTGGCCCCGGGGCGAGACGCAGGAGACGTGAGGTGACATGACCGTGGCCGCCGGCGCTCCGCTACTCGTCCCCACCGGGCAGCCCGACGAGCGGCTGCCGACCGTGGCCGACGGCCCCCGCAGCTTCGCCTGGTGGGGGATGGTGTGGTTCATCGCCGTCGAGGCGACCCTCTTCGCTCTCCTGCTGGCCAGCTACTTCTACCTCCGGTTCCGGACGGGCCCGGTCTGGCCCCCCGACGGCATCGAAGCGCCGAAGCTGAAGCTGGTGTTCATCATGAGCGCCATCCTGTGGAGCTCCAGCGTTCCGGTGCACCTGGCTCACTCAGCGATCAAGCGGGGCCAGCAGAAGACGCTCCGGATCTGCCTGGCCCTCGGATTCGTGTTGGGGGCGGCGTTCCTGGCCCTGCAGTGCGCCGTGGAGTATCCGGACATCCTCCGCCACGAGTTCACCCCCCGCACCGACGCCTACGGGTCGGCCTTCTTCACCATCACCGGGCTGCACGGAGCCCACGTGGCGGTGGGGTTGCTGATGAACGCCTGGGTGCAGATGCGGGCCCGCCAAGGGGCGTTCGACCGGTACCGGCATGTGTCCGTGCAGAACTTCGTCATGTACTGGCACTTCGTCGACGTCGTGTGGGTCTTCGTGCTGGCCACCCTCTACCTCTCGCCCCACCTCTGATGGCGACCGAGATGCTCCCGGAGGCGGCCCCCGACCGCGGCGTCGTACGCTCCCCGACGCTGTGGTTCGGCGTGCTGGCGGGGCCGGTCCTGTGGTTCTTCCAGCTCTACGTCAACTACCAGTGGGAGGAGGTCCTGGCCTGCAGCCCGGCCAACACCGAACCGGGCCAGGTGCTGGGCCTCGACGTGCGAACCTGGATCCTGCTGGTGAACACGGTGGTGACCGCCGTCACCCTGGTCGCCCTGGCGGTGGCGGTCCGCAACTACCGGCGGACGGGCGCCGCGGAGGAGGGCGGCGTCCGCACCACCGAGCACCACCGGAGCGTCGCCCACTGGATGGCCTTCGCCGGCATCGCCAACAGCGTCCTGTTCCTGCTCCTCATCGTCGGCCAGTACGGCCCGCCCCTCCTCCTGAAGCCATGTCAGACGCTCTGAACGGATCGCACAACGGCGGCGGCGGGCCGGCCCGGTCGGCGGCGGCGGCCGCGGTGGCGCCAGGGTGGGTCGTGGCGCCGTCCCGGCGGGCCCGGGACCGGCGGCGGACCGCGTCCTTCGCCGCCGGCATCGCCGTGGTGGCGGTGGCGGTCGCCCCGCCGCTCGAGGCGGCGGCCGGCCGGCGCCTGTCGGTCCACATGACGCAGCACCTGCTGCTGGTTCTGCTGGCGGCGCCGCTGCTGGCCCGGGCCCGGCCCGGCA
>JAUZEX010000107.1 GCA_030838815.1 Actinomycetota bacterium | reverse complement strand
GCTCCCTGCCACCGGGCGTCGGTGTCGGGGAAGTGGGAGCCGATGTCCCCGAGGCCGGCGGCGCCCAGGAGCGCGTCGGCGACGGCATGGGCCACGACGTCGGCGTCGCTGTGGCCGGCCAGGCCCCGCTCCCCGGGCAGGACGACGCCCCCCAGCACGAGCGGCCGGTCGGGCTCGTCGCTCCAGGGATGGACGTCGAACCCCTGCCCGACCCGGGCGTTCACGGACGGGCTCCGGCGGTGGGAGCGGGCCGGCGCCGGAGGGTCGCAGGAGGGCGGCGGCTCACAGCGACCGCCGGGTGAGGAGCAACTCGGCCCGCACCAGGTCGTCGGCGCCGGTGACCTTGAGGTTGGCAGGATCGCCTTCGACGACCACCACCCGGCCGCCGGCCGCCTCCACGAGCGCGGCGTCGTCCGTGGCGTCGGCGCCGCCGGCGTGGGCCCGGCGCAGGACGGCGGCCGAAAACGCCTGGGGCGTCTGGACGGCGCGCAGCGACGGCCGGTCGAGCGTCTCGATCACCTCGCCGCTCGACGGGTCGACCCGCTTGATCGTGTCGGGGACACCCAGGCCGGGGACGGCGCCGTCGGCTCCCGCCCGCACCGCCGCCACCACCCGCTCGAACAGCGCCGGCGTGGCCAGCGGCCGGGCGGCGTCGTGGACGACGACGACCTCGGCCCCGGCCGGGACGGCGGCCAGCCCGGCCCGCACCGAGGCGGAGCGGGTCGCGCCGCCGGCCACGACGGTGAGCCTTCGGCCGCCGGCCGCCGCCGCAGTGGCAGCGGTGGCCGCTGCGCTGCCCGACCCTCCGGGCGGGGCGGCCGGATCGCCCGCTCCTCCATTCAACGAGGTCGCGGCGTCGAGGTGGGCGGCGGGGAGGACGGCGACCACGCCGTCACAGGCGGCGCCGGCCGCGGCCAGAGCCCAGTCGATCAGGCGCAGGCCGGCCAGCTCGAGGAACTGCTTGGGGACGGCGTCGCCGAAGCGGCTCCCGGAGCCCCCGGCCACGACGATCGCCCACACCTCGCCCATCGGCCCGCACCGTAATCGGGTCGCCGACCGCCCCCCGGGAACCGGCGTTCCTCCGTCGCGCCATACGCGACGCAGGAGCGCAGGTTGGCGAAGGGGCGGCGGGACCGGCCTCAGCCGGCGGCGGGGCCGCCCAGAGCGAGGAGCCAGGCGCACCAGGCGTCGACGCCCTCGCCCGTCCGGCTGCTGGCCTGGATCACCTCGGCCTTGGGGTTGATGTCGGCCAGGTTGGCCAGGAAGCGGGGGAGGTCGAAGTCGAGGTGGGGAAGGAGGTCGATCTTGTTGACGACGACGACGTCGGCCGCCCGGAACATCACCGGGTACTTGAGGGGCTTCTCCTCGCCTTCGGTGATGGCATAGACCATCGCCCGGGCGTCCTCCCCCACGGCGAACTCCGCCGGGCAGACCAGGTTGCCGACATTTTCGATGAGGAGCAGGTCGAGGTCGGCCAGCGGCAGGCGTGACAGCCCGGAGCGGACCATGGTGGCATCGAGGTGGCACTCCCCGCCGAAGCCGGCGTCGGTGTTGACCAGCGAGATGGCGGCCCCCAGGCCCTCGAGACGGTCGGCGTCGAGGCTGGTGGCGATGTCGCCCTCGAGGACGCCGATGCGGACCTGGCCCCGCAAGGCCTCCAGCGTCAGGCGCAGGAGCGTCGTCTTCCCCGCCCCCGGCGACGACATGAGGTTGACGGTGCGGACGCCGTTGGCCTGGAGGTCACGGCGGTTGTCGTCCGCGACGCGGTCGTTCTCGGACAGGATGTTCTCGAGGACCATCACGCGGGCGGCGCCGGTCGCCGTGTATCCGCTGTGGTCGCCGACGTCACGTTCAGGCCCGTCGTCGTGGTCGTGGTGCTCGGTCCCGTCGGGATGGCGGTGGAAGCGACCCATCAGACCTCGGTTAGCTCGAGGGAGACCACCGCGAACTCCTCGCCGGTCAGCAGGGTGACGTCACGGCTGTAGCACTCGCTGCAGGCGACGATCGGCATGTCGAGGGTCGTCTCGCCGCCGCAGGCGTTGCAGGAGACAGTGGCCGGCACGCTCTCGATCTCGAGCACACTGCCCTCGAGGTCGGTCCCGGTCGTCATCATCTGCCAGCTGAAGGTGAGGGCGTCGGGCACCACCTGACGGAGGTGCCCGATGCGGACCAGGACGCGCGTCACCGGTTGACCCCCGGCGTGCCGGTTGACCGCCCCGGCGATGGCTTCGCACACCGACAGCTCGTGCATCTCGCTCCCCCAATCGGAGCGCGCAGCTTACCTGTCGCCCGAACCGGCGGTCGCGGGCTCAGGATTCACAGTTGTGGACTTCGTCGCCCGTGCTGACGACGCAGTCGTCGAACCCGTTGCCGCCATCGAGCTTGTCGACCTCGTCGTCGTCGCTGCCGACGATCACGTCGTCACCGTCGCCGCCGACCAGCACGTCCCTACCGGAGCCGCCGGCCACGGTGTCGTTATCCGAGTCGCCGCTCAGGACATCGCGCCCCGGACCGCCGTCGAGGTCGTCGTCGCCCCCGTCGCCCCGGAGCGTGTCGTTTCCGGGCCCGCCGCTGATGGAGTCGTTGCCGAGCTCGCCGCAGATGACGTCGTCGCCGCCCCTGCCGTTGATCGTGTCGTCACCGTCACTGCCGATGATGACGTCGTCCTTGGCCGTCCCGTCGATGAGGGCGGGGCCGCGCTGCCCGGAGGCATTGAGCCAGGCATGGCTGGCCTCCTGCCCGTTGCAGAGTCCTTGGACGGATCGGGCCGGGCCGCCGCTGACGAGTGCGGCCCCGGCCAGCAGGGTGGCGACGGCCAGGGTCCGCGCGGCCAGCCGCCGGCCCGTCCCTCGCTTCCCCTTGTCCCGCATGCGTGCCTCCTGTCGCCCTCCGATCCACCGGAGGGGCCAGGTCGGCCGAGATCCGTCACCGTTGGCCGGGGGTGCCGAAGGCGGCGCCAATGACCGGCGCCCACCCAACCCCAGCGTTGCAGTTTCGGACCGTTGCGCCCGCCATGACGCACGGCCTGCTCCTCCTCGAATGGCACTTCAGGAGTAGCGATATGCCGAAAACTTCTGAGGAACTCTTCGGCTCCCAGCCCTTTGTGGTGAATCTGTCCGAATCGTGGGCTTTTCGGGGATTCCTGTCAAGTTGTGGCGACGCTCGAGCATGAGAATTGGGTGAATCTGCGGGGGGCGGAGCCGGTGGTGACGGGCGGCGAGGCCGCGGCCGGGGAGCCGCGGCCGTCGCCTTGCTAGCTCGACTTTGTGTGCTGGTGGATCGCGTCGCGGACGCGATCGACGATGGCCACGAACGGCCCGACGATCAGGTTGCCGACCGCGCTCTCGGGACCCTTGGGGTGGGGGTGCGTGGGAGCGATGGCCTCCGCCGCCCGGACGGCCCGGGCCATCTTCTGGCGCTGCTCCATGTCGATCATCTGGCGGAGGCGGGGGAAGACCTCGTTCTCCTCGGCCTCGGCGTGGGCCAGGACGGCCTTCTCGAAGCTGGCCAGCTCGCCGGCGAACCCGGGCGATGACGGGCCCATCTTCTCCAGATCGGCCAGGGCCTGCTTCGCTTCGCTCTCCTCGGCGAGCCGAGCCTGGACGATGTCGTCGGCGCCCTTGGACCGCAGGACGGGGTAGACGACCTCCTCCTCGGCGGTCTCGTGCACGGCCAGCATCGTGCGCAGCTGGTCGAACGGCCCGGTGGCGGCGTCGCCGGTCGCGTTGCGCAGCGTGGCGAACAGCGACTTCACCTGCTGATGCTGGGCGGTCAGGAGATCGACCACGTCCTCGTTCGTCTGATCGTTCTCGGCGAGCGCCATTTCGTGTCTCCTCTCGGGTGCTTCGAAGATGCCTGACGAAGTCGCGCTACCCGTCCGCCGCCAGACGCCAAACGGGATCTGCATCAGCCCCCCCGAGCTTCCCGCCAGCGCCCTGGAGTCCGGCGCCGACCTGGCCCTCGGGAGCTTTCACAAGGCTGACGGGTCCTGCGGTTACGGTGGGCGCCTGGCCTCCTCCGACACGACCTCCGTAGGCCCCGGACCGACGGCTTCGGCCCGGCTCGCCTCGGCCCGCCAGGAACGGCGCTGGGAATCCCGGCGCGACCTGATCGTGCGGGCGGCCGTCGACGTCTTCGCCGAGATGGGGCTCGAGGGTGCCACCCTCGACGCCGTCGGGGAGCGCGTGGGGCTGACCAAGGCCAGCCTCTACTACTACGTCAAGAGCAAGGAGGAGCTCCTCGGCCACGTGATCGGCCACGTCCTGCAGGCCCAGGAGCACGCCATGGCCGAGCTCACCGACGACGGGATGAGCCCCGAGGAGCGGCTCCGGGGCTTCTGCCTCGGCCACCTCCGGAGCCTGTTCGACGACCCGGCGGGCAGGATCGCGGCCCAGGTCGCCCTGTCCGGCAACAAGGATGAGCTCGTCCGATCCCTGTTCCATGAGTACATGGGCCGCCTCGACGCCATCCTCACCGACGGGGTGGCGGCCGGCGTCTTCCGCCCCGTCGACCTCGGGCTGGCCCGCAACTCGGTTCTCTCCGCGCTCAACGCCGTCACACTGTGGTACATCCCCGATGGGCCGCTCACGGTCGACGACGTCGGCAACGGGATCTGCGATCTCGTGATCGGCGGGCTCCGCCCGGCGACGGAGCCGGCCTCCTCCCGTCAACAACGTCCGATCAGCGGCGGGGGCCGATAGCCGCCGATCACGTCGCCCATGGCAGCGGCGAAGGCGATCCTGGTGCGGTCGGCGTAGGGCGGGCCGACGACCTGCGCTCCGACGGGCAGCCCGTCGGCCGAGGGGCCGAGACCGGCAGATCTCCGGGACCCGATCGGGCGGCTCTCGAAAGCTGATTGGCCGGACGGTCCTTGGGTAGTGACGGCCACGATATGACCGCAATCTGTCTTGGGACACGCAGCCCCGACGCGCCGGCGCCGCCGCCGGCGCCACGGGGTCCGCTGTCCGAATTCCTCGTCAACCGGTGGCGGGGGCCGGCCCGTCCCCTGAACGGCGCGCCGGCAGTCCGGGTCGACGATCCCATCGGCGAAGACGACCTGCAGCTGGCGCTGTACCTCTGCTACGAGCTGCACTACCGCTCGTTCGCCGGAGTCGACGACGGCTGGGAGTGGGAGCCGTCGCTCCTGGCGTTCCGCCGGCGACTGGAGCGCAGCTTCGAAATGGCATTACGGAGCAGCGCGGCCGACCCGGCCGACGACGAGGTCGATCCCCGGGAGGCGGCGTCGGCCGTCCGGCGCCTCGTCGACGGCGGGTCCGGGCCTTCGTTGTCGGCCTGGTTCGTAGAGCACGGCACCGTGCGGGAGTTCGCCGAGTTCGCCATGCACCGGTCGGCCTACCAGTTGAAGGAAGCGGATCCCCACACCTGGGTGATCCCGCGGCTGACGGGCCGGGCCAAGGCGGCCTGCGTGGAGATCCAGAGCGACGAGTACGGCGGCGGCCGGGAGGAGGACATGCACGCCAGCCTTTTCGCCGCCCTCCTCGACGGCCTGGGGCTCGACTCGACCTATGGCGCCTACGTCGAGCGGCTGCCCGGGATCACGCTGGCCACGGTCAACCTGATCTCGCTGTTCGGGCTCCACCGTCGCTGGCGCGGTGCCCTCGTCGGCCATCTGGCCGGGTTCGAGATGACCTCGGTCGGCCCGATGGGCCGTTACGCCGCTACCGCCGAGCGGCTCCGGCTGGTCCCGCCGGTCCGGCGGTTCTACGACGTCCACGTGGAAGCCGACGCCCACCATCAGGTCGTGGCGGCCGACGGCCTGATCGCCGGTCTGGCCGACGCCGAGCCGGCGCTCGTGCCCGAGATCCTCTTCGGAGCCCGGGCGCTGATGGCGGTCGAGGGCCGCCTGACGGATCACCTTCTCGACGCCTGGACCGCCGGCCGTAGCTCGCTGCGGCCCTCCCGTCCGGGCCGGTGACCGGCGGCGGAGCGCCTTTGACTGACGCCGCCCGCGGTTGGGAATGGTCTTTACAACCGCCCGGAGAGCGAGGCGGGTCAGCGAGGAGGCAGCCGTGCCCAACAAGCGGCCGGGGGTCACAACGGCGCAGAAGAAGGCCGCTGGCCGCAAGGGCGGCAAGGCCACCGCGGCCAAGTCCTGACTGGCGGGTCGAGGAGTTCAGCCCGCGGCGGCGCCGGTGACCCGCAGGACCAGGACGGCGAGGTCGTCGCCGGGCGGGTCGGGTGCGAAGGCCAGCACCGAGTCCTCGATGGCCCCGGCCAGGGTGTCGGCGTCGCCCTGGCTCATCGCCACCGTGTTCATCAGCCGGTCGGTCTCGTAGAACGTGTCGGCGTTGCGCCGTTCGGTGACCCCGTCGGTGTAACAGATGAGGGCGTCGCCGGGGAGGAGCAGGATGCGGGTCTCGGTCACCTCGGCGCGGTCCGTGACCCCGACGAGGGAACCGGCGGCACCGACGGTGCTGACCGTGCCGTCGAGCCGGCGCACGAGCGGGAGGGGGTGGCCGGCCACGGCCAGGGTCACCGCCACCGCGTCGCCGGCCACGGCAACGGCGGCGACCACCGCGGTGCAGAACCGGGGTTCGTACCGACCGGGTTCCTCCTGGCGAAGGAGGACGTCGTTGAGGTGGGCGACGATCGTGGCCGGTGAGGGCTCGCCCAGGGCTGCGGAGCGGAAGGTGTGCCGGACGAGCGAGGCGGTGGTGGCGGCGTCGACCCCGCGGCCGCAGACGTCGCCCACCACGATGACGGAGCGGTGCGTGTCGAGGGGGAACACGTCGTAGAAGTCGCCCCCGACGTCGAGGCCGGCGCTCCCGGCGGCATAGCGGGCGGCCAGTTCCACGCCGGAGATGCGGGGCAGCGTCGGTGGCAGCAGGCTGGCCTGGAGGCTCCGGGCCAGCCGGGCCTGTTGGCGGAAGCTGCGGGCATTGTCGATGGCGGTGGCGGCCCGTCCGGCCAGCTCTGCGGCCAGCGTCGAGATCTCGGGCGGGAAGGGGCGGGGCCGCTGGTTGGCCAACGTCAGGGCGCCGATCGTCCGCTGCCGCGCGGTCAACGGGACGGTGACCGCCACGCCGAGGGACAGCCGGCGGACCAACTCGAGGTGTTCGGGGGTGCGGGCGGCGCCGGTGAGGATCTCCTCGGTGA
>JAUZEX010000060.1 GCA_030838815.1 Actinomycetota bacterium | reverse complement strand
ATCATGTCGGCCGGCATCGAGGGGGCCGGGACCGAGAACTCCTTCGGGGTCAACATCCGCCTCCCGTTCGAGGCCGCCACGAGCCAGTTCATCGCCGACGACCCGAAGCTCATCAACTTCCGGTACTTCTTCACCCGCAAGCTGGCCTTCATCAAGGAGTCGCACGGTTTCGTGCTGCTCCCCGGCGGCTTCGGCACGATGGACGAGGCCTTCGAGCTCCTCACCCTGGTCCAGACGGGCAAGTCGCACCCCGCTCCCATCGTCCTCCTCGAGGTGCCGGGGGGCACCTACTGGGCCAGCTGGAAGCGGTTCGTGGAGGACGAGCTGCTGGCCCGGCGGCTGATCTCGGCCGACGATCTCGACCTCGTCCACATCACCGACGACGTCGACGACGCCGTGCGGGAGATCGAGGGCTTCTACTCCAACTTCCACTCGATCCGCTTCGTCGACCGGGCGCTCGTCCTCCGGCTCCACCGCCTCCCGTCCGAGGCGGAGCTGGAGCGGCTCAACGAGGACTTCGCCGACATCCTGACCGGCGGACGGATCGAGCCGACCCAGCCGTCGCAGGCCGAGATCGCCGACCACGACCACGTCGAACTGGCCCGCATCCGGTTGCGCTTCGACCGCACCCACTGGGCCCGGCTCCGCAAGCTGATCGACGCCGTCAACCACCCGAGCAGCACCACCGGCGCCAGCCGTCCGGCCCCGGCGGTCGCCGACGAGCCTGACACGGTCTCGGGCGACGCCGCCCTGAAGACACCCGGCGTGGCGTAACCGCTCGCGGCCGCCTCTCACGGAGCGAGTGAACACTGCCACCGTGCGCGTCATAAGCGGGCGGTCGAGGCGTTCATTGGGCGTGGCGCATCCGAGCCCACCCGCCGGGCGCCACTGAGGGGACGGACCGCCACCCCGTCCCCCATTTCCAAAAAGGGTCCCTGACCGGGCCGGCCGCAGCTGGGGGACGGCCGGCCCGCCAGGGGTTTCCTCAGGGCTTTTCGATGGGGACCCGGACGGAGTTGCCCCACTCGGTCCAGGAGCCGTCGTAGTTGCGGACGGTCGGGTACCCGAGCAGCTGGGTCAGCACGAACCAGGTGTGGCTCGACCGCTCGCCGATCCGGCAGTAGACCACGATGTCGTCGTGGGGATTGAGCCCGATCTCTTCCTCGTAGATGGCCTTCAGATTGGGCACGGACTTGAAGGTGCCGTCGTCGTTGGCCGCCCGCTTCCAGGGGACGCTGTGGGCGCCGGGGATGTGCCCGCCCCGCAGCACGCCCTCCTGGGGGTACTCCGGCATGTGCGTCTTCTCGCCCCGGAACTCCTCCGGGGAGCGCACGTCGACCATGGGCTTCTCGGCCCCCATGTGGTCGAGGACGGCGTCCTTGTAGGCCCGGATCACGGAATCGTCCCGCTCGATGACGGGGTAGTCGGTCTCCGGCCGCTTGGCGGGGTCGGTCGTCGTCGGGCGGCCGTCGGCGATCCACTTCATCCGGCCGCCGTTGAGCAGGCGCACGTCGGGGTGGCCGAAGAGCTTGAAGACCCACAGGGCGTAGGCCGCCCACCAGTTGAAGTTGTCGCCGTAGAAGACGACCGTGGTGTCGCGGCCGATTCCCTTGTCGGCCATGAGGCGGGCGAAGCCCTCTCCGTCGAGGTAGTCGCGGGTCGTCTGGTCGTTGAGCTCGGTGTGCCAGTCGACCTTCACCGCCCCGGGGATGTGGCCGGTGTCGTAGAGCAGCACGTCCTCGTCGGATTCCACGATGACGACATCGGGGTCGTCCAGATGGGCTTCAACCCAGTCGGCCGTGACCAGCATCTCGGGATGGGCGTACTCCGCCAGCTCGGGGGACGGGTCGTTCTCGACGGGCATTGAGGGCCTCCTTCTTCGCAGCCGGCGGGTGCTGACAGCGCGGTTACGATACCGGGGCATCAGCGAGAACAGCACCGGCTCCGATCCGGGGACTCCCCCGAAGCTGCAGCGCATCGTCGACCTGTTCGCCGGTGCCCCCAAGGACCTGCGGCTCCAGGCCCTCCTGGAGTACTCCCGCAAGGTCCCGCCCCTACCCGAGCACCTGGCCGGCCACCGGGACCAGATGGAGCAGGTCGTGGAGTGCCAGACGCCGTTCTTCCTCGCCACCGAGGTCGACGACGACCGCCACGTCCACCTTTTCTTCGACGTACCGGCCGAGGCTCCCACCACCCGGGGGTTCGCCGGCATCCTCCGCGAGGGGCTGGAGGGCGCCCGCGCCGAGGAGGTGCTGGCCACGCCCGCCGACTTCTACGATGAACTCGGTCTGGCCGAGGTGATCTCCAGCCTGCGGCTGCGGGGCATGTCGGCGATCCTGTTCCGGCTCAAGCGCCAGGTGCGGGAGAGCCTCGCCGCCTCGTCGCCCGGGGGTGCGGGCGAGTCCCCCGCAGTGTGAGCACCCGCTTCCCGTTCCTCGACTGGCCTTACCCGATCCCGTTCGCCCATCGGGGCGGAGCGGCGGAGGTCGGGGGTGAGAACACGCTGGGCGCCTTCGGCCGGGCGGTGGCCATGGGCTACCGGTACCTGGAGACCGACGGGCGGGTGACGTCCGACGGCGTGCTGCTGGCCTTTCACGATGAGCGGCTCGACCGGGTCACCGACCTCGAGGGGCGCCTCGAGGACCGGCCGTGGTCGGAGGTGCGCCACGCCAAGGTGGGGCCCGCGGCCGAGCCGATCACCACCATGGAGGCCCTCCTCGACGCCTTCCCCGACACGCGGTTCAACATCGATCCCAAGATGGACGCCGCCGTGGCCCCGCTGGCCGAGGCGCTGCGCCGTACCAACGCCTGGGACCGGGTGAACATCGCCGCCTTCTCCGACCGCCGGCTGCTCCAGGTCCGGCGGGCGCTGCTGCGCCCGGTGTGCACGTCGATGGGCCCGGCGGCCATCGCCCGGCTCCGCCTGGCCGCCTACGGTGTGCCGGTCGGCCCGTTCGCCGGCGCCTGCGTGCAGGTGCCGCTGACGTGGAAGGACCGGACCCTGGTCGACGCCCGGTTCGTCAACGCCGCCGCCCGCCGGGGCATCCCCGTCCACGTCTGGACGATCGATGAACCAGATGAGATCAATCGACTGCTCGATCTCGGGGTAAGAGGGATCATGACGGACCGGCCGAGTGTCCTGAAGGACGTGATGGAGCGACGAGGGCAATGGCTGAACTGAATCCGGCCGACATCGCTGGGGGCGAGCGCCCCAGCATCTCCATGATGTTGGGTCGGGCGGCGCTCCGGCACTGCCCCCGCTGCGGGGCCGGACACATCTTCACCAGCTGGTGGTCGATGACCGAATGCTGCCCGAAGTGCAACCTGAACTTCGAGGGCCGGGCGGAAGAGGGCCACTTCCTCGGGGCCATGGCCATCAACATCGGGCTGACGGCCGGGATCCTGCTTCTCGGCATCTGGTTCTACGTCGGCGTGCTGGCGCTGAGCGACGGGAACGGGCCGCCGGTGTGGTTCGTCGTGGCCACCTCGGCCGCGCTGGCGGCGATCCTGCCGGTGCTCTTCTACCCGTTCACCAAGACGATCTGGGTGGCGGCGGAGATCACGATGAACCGGATGGACCCTGACCGGATGGACCCTGACCGGGAGCGCTGAGGACGCTCACAGCAGGTCGAGGACGTTCTCCGGCGGACGGCCGACGACGGCCCGGTCGCCCCGGATGACGATCGGCCGCTCGATGAGGATCGGGTGGGCGACCATGGCGTCGAGCAGCGCCTCCCGGTCGGCGCCGGCCAGGCCGAGCTCGCGGTAGACCGCTTCGCCCGTCCGCATGATGGAGCGGGGGTCGTCGGTGCCGAGCCGGGCGAGCACGGCTTCGATATCGGCCCGGCCCGGGGCCTGGTCGAGGTAGCGGACGTATTCGGCGTCGACGCCGCGCTCGGCCAGGATGCCCTGCACCGTGCGGCACTTGGAGCAGGCGGGGTTGAACCAGACGGTGACCCCCTCGTCACTCACGTCAGTCGTTCCCGGCGCAGTCGGTCAACTTGAGGTCCTTGGCTTTGGAGTTGAAGTCCTTGAACTGGTCGGGCCCCTTGGCCTGGAGGTAGGCGGCGCCCTGCTTCTTGAGGCCCTTCTCCACAAGGTCGGTGGCCGTGCGGCCGGCGGCCAGCATCTTCTTGACCTTGTCCTTGTCCTTCGCCGGGGGGTGGAGCTTGGCCAGCCCGTCGAGCTTGGCCTTGGCGTTGGGGATGGCGTGGTCGAGGTAGAACTTGGCCAGCTGGTCGGGTGTCGTGTTGGCGTCCTTCAGGAGGGTCTTCCCCGCGTCGGCCAACTTGGCGTCGTCGGCCTTGCAGATGGCGTTGCCCTGCTTGGCGAACTCGTCGGCCGTGAGGGGCGGACCGCTGTCGCCTCCGCATCCGACGCCCGTCCCGACGACGGCGAGAGCGAACAGGCACAAGGCGATCCGGCGCATCGAGGTCCTCCGTGGTTGCGGGACACAGTAGCGGGAGGGGTACCTACCCTCAGTTACTGTCGGCCGCTCCAGGAGACCGATGAAAGGGGGAGCGATCCGCTACTTCGAAGACTTCACCGAGGGCCAGGTCGTCGAGCTCGGGGCCATCCCGCCGCTGACCGAGGAGGAGATCATCGCCTTCGCCCGGCA
>JAUZEX010000045.1 GCA_030838815.1 Actinomycetota bacterium | reverse complement strand
CGCGGCGGTCGAGGCCGACGGATCGATCCTGATGGTCCTCGACGCTGTCGCCCTGGCCGAGGCCGCCTTCGATCCCTCGAAGCGGACGCCGCCCTCGCCTCCGCCGCTGACCGCGCCGCCGGCGGGGGCCGTCGACGATGTCGGACCGCCGAGCATCCTCGTGGCCGACGACGCGTTGGTCGTGCGGGAACTGCAGCGCTCCATCCTCGAGCAGGCCGGCTACCGCGTCCTCGTGGCTGAAGACGGCCACGCCGCCCTCGGCACGCTCACCCGCGAGCGGGTCGACCTGCTCCTCACCGATGTCGACATGCCCGGCATGAACGGCTTCGACCTCACCCGGGCCGTCCGCGCCCACCCCGACCTCCAGAACCTGCCCGTCGTCATCCTCTCCTCCAAGAGCAGCGCCGAAGACCACCAGGAAGGCCTCGATGCCGGCGCCGACGCCTACATCGTGAAGGAATCGTTCGGCGAGGCGATGCTCCTCGACGCCGTTCAGCGCCTCCTCGGACGGGTCTTGTGAACGGCGACACGCGGGTGGTCGTCGTCGACGCCACCGCCGGCCGTCGGGCCCGGTTGGTCCGGGCGCTTGAGGCCGACGGGGACGTCACCGTCGTCGGCCAGTGCGAGAGCGGCGACGCTGCCCTCGACGCCATCCGGGTGCTGCGACCCGACGTCGTCATCCTCACCGGCGCGGCCCGCCACCCGGCCACCGCGGCGGTCGAGGCGATCATGGCCTTCGTCCCGACGCCCATCCTGGTCGTCCACCCGCCGGCGGACGACGGGCCCGACGCCGTCCGGGACGACCTCGCCGCCGGCGCCGTCGGCCACCTCTCCTGGTCACCCGAGGCTGGCCCGGCGGCCGACGACCGGCTCCGCCGCAAGATCCGGGTGCTCCGGGGGGTCACCGTGGTGCGCCATCCCCGCGGCCGGCTGCGACCCCACGGACCCAACGGTGCGCCATCCCCGCCGCGGCGCGGCGGCACCCGCCCCGTCATCGGAATGGCCGCCTCGACCGGCGGGCCCCACACCCTCGCCCGCGTCATCGGCGGGCTCGTCGCCATCGAGGCGCCCGTCCTCATCGTGCAGCACATCCATCCCGACTTCGTCGACGGCTTCGTGGACTGGGTGGCCCGCACGACCGGCGCCACCGTGACGATCGCCGTCGAGGGCGCGGTCCCCGAACCGGGCGTCTTCCACATCGCTCCGGCCGGCGTCCACCTCAAGGTGACCGCCTCCGGGCGTCTCACCCTCGACCGGGCGCCCGTGACCTTGCACATGCCCTCGGCCAACGAGCTGTTCCTCTCCATGGCCCGCTCCCTCGGCCCGTCCGCCGTCGGCGTGCTCCTCACCGGGATGGGCGACGACGGCGCCGCCGGCCTCCTCGCCATCCGCCGGGCGGGCGGGACGACGATCGTCCAGGACGGCGAATCGAGCGCCATCGACGGGATGCCCAGAGCGGCGAGGGAACTCGGCGCCGCCGGGCTGGTGGCGCCGCTGCCCGACATCGCCCGAGCGGTGCTGACGGCGGCCGGACGATGAGGGCGAAGGACGCCGCCCCGGTGGTGACCGACCACGACGTCGACCGCGCCGCCACCCTGCTCAGCGCCCGGGCCGGTTTCCGCCACGACCCGCTCCTCGTCGGTCGGCTGGCCCGCTGCCTGCAGGACGCGGCCCTCGAGTCCGGCCAGGCGGTCGGGGCCTACCTCGCGGCCCTGCCCGACGACGCCCACGCCCTCCAGCGGCTCGTGGACCGGGTGACGATCCAGGAGAGTCAGTTCTTCCGGGACGAGGGCCAGTTCGCCACCCTGGCCCAGGAGGTGCTGCCGGCCCTGCCGGCCGGTCTCATCTGGAGCGCCGGCTGTGCCAATGGCCAGGAAGCCTGGAGCCTCGCCATCACCCTCCTCGAAAGCGGCCGGACGGACTGCACCATCCTGGCCACCGACATCTCCACGGCGGCGCTGCGGCGGGCCGAGGAAGGGCGCTACCCCGCCCGCGAGCTGCGCGGCCTCAGCCCGGCCCGTCGCGACCGCTGGTTCGTCGCCGGGAAGGGCGGCTTCGAGGTCGGCCCCGAGGCCCGCCGCCTCGTCCGCTTCGCCCACCACAACCTCGCCACCGGATCGCTGCCCTTCCGTTCCGGGCAGTGCCGGCTCGTCTTCTGCCGCAACGTCATGATCTATTTCTCCGACGACGAGATCTCGTCGCTGCTGGCCCGGATCGGCGCCGGGCTCGACCCCGGCGGGCTGCTGTTCCTCGGCTACTCCGAATCGCTGTCATGGCTGCGGAGCACCCCGTTCGAGCGGATCTTGCTCGGTGGCTCATTCGTCTACCGCGTGACGGCCGCCGACCGGCCACCGCCGGCGTCCCGCCGGACGGCCCCTTCGACGCCCCGCCGGACGGCCCGGGCGAAACCTGCCCCGGCCACGGCAGCGGCGGCCCTGGCCGATCCGGTCCTGGCCGATCCGGTCCTGGCCGATCCGGGCCGGGCGGGGCCCTTCCTCCTCGAAGGGCAGGAAGCCCTCGCCACCGGTGACGCCGCCCACGCCGTCCGGGCGTTCCGCAAGGCCGCCTACCTCCGGCCCGGTGATGCGACGGTGTCGCTCCATCTGGCTTTCGCCCTCGACGCCCTCGGCGACACGGACGCGGCGCGGCGATGGTTCCGGCTCGCCCAGGATGCGATCGTGGCGTCAGACACCGCCCACCCCGTCCTCGAAGGATGGTCGGCCGACGAGCTGACCCGGCTCCTCGAGCGGAAGCTCTCCACCCAGCGGGAGGACCAACGGTGAAGGGTCCGGTCATTCTCGTGGGAGACAACTCTCCGGTCGTCCGCGAGGTGCTGCGCTGGCACCTGGAGTCGCACGGCTACCAGGTCGTCGAGGCGGCTGACGGCGCCGAGTCGGTCACGCTGGCCCGGCAGGTGCGGCCGGCGGCGATCCTGCTGAGCGTCGAGCTGCCCACCCTGAACGGCCACCAGGCCCTGACGCGCCTCAAGCTCGACCCCGATCTGCGCGATACACCGGTCGTGTTCATCACCGCCCACACCGAGACCGACGACGTGGTCGAAGGCCTCCGGCTAGGCGCCCACGACTACCTCCGCAAGCCGTTCGAACCGGCCGAGGTCATCGCCCGCATCAGCGCCGCCGTCCGGGTGAAGGAACTCCAGGACGACCTTCGGGCCCGCAACGCGGAGCTCGACCGCATCGCCCGGTCGGACCCGCTGACGGGTCTCGCCAACCGGCGCCACCTCGACGAGCAGCTCGCCGCCCACGCCGCCAGCGCGGCGCGCCACCACCACGAGCTGTCGGTGGCGGTGGTCGACATCGACAACTTCAAAGCCGTCAACGACACCTACGGCCACAACGCCGGGGACACCGTTCTGCGGGAGGTCGCCCAGCGCATCGCCGCTTCCGCCCGGGTCGAGGACGTCGTCGGCCGCTGGGGAGGCGAGGAGTTCATCATTCTCCTGCCCCATTGCGGCATTGACGGCGCCGTCGTCGTCAGCGAACGGATCCGGCGGGCGGTGGCGGCCGGCCCGGTCCGGTCCGAGCACGGCATCGCCATCGACGTCACGGTCAGCATCGGCTGTACCGGGGGCACGGACGACGGCCTCATCGAGCGGGCCGATGCCGCCCTCTACGCGGCGAAGAACGGCGGGCGCAACCGCACCATTGTCCTCCAACAGACCGACCCTCTGCCCCTCCCGGCATCCTGATCGGGAGGGACCGCCGGGCGGACCCCTCGGCGGTCAGGTCGGTGTGAAGGCCAGGGGAAGGGAGCGGAGGCCGCGGAGGACGAAGCTGGGTTTGTAGTCCAGCGTGTCCGTGGCCAGGCGGGCGTCGGGGAGGGCGCGGCAGAGGCGGGGGAGGGCGGCCTGGGCTTCGGCCCGGGACAGGGCGGCACCGACGCAGAAGTGGATCCCGCTCCCGAACGAGAGATGGTGACGGACGCCGTCGCGGCCGGGGCAGAACGACTCCGCGTCGGGCCA
>JAUZEX010000040.1 GCA_030838815.1 Actinomycetota bacterium | reverse complement strand
GAACCCCGCATCGTCGAGGTCGTCGAGGAGTTCCTGGGCGGTGCGCCGGGCGTCGCCGGTGAGGTAGAGGTCGGCCGGCGGGTGCGGTGGCCGGGGCCCGGCGTCGGTGTTGACCGACACGACCGTGGCGGCCGGGAACACCCCCCCGCCCTCGGTGCGGGTGTAGCGGTCGAGCGTGCTGCCGAAGGCCAGGACGAGATCGGCCTCGGCCAGCAGCTCTTCGGCCACGGCGCTGCGCAACGGACCCACGACCCCAACGGCGAAGGGGTCCTCGTCCAGCCACCCTTTGGCCGGCATCGTCGTCGTCACCAGCGCCCCGATCCGTTCGGCCAGGGCCAGCAGCTCCCGGTCCGCCCCGGAGCGGATGGCCCCCCGGCCGGCCAGGATGACCGGCCGCCGGCTGCGCTGGATGAGCTCGACGACGCGGAGACGCACCGCGGGGTCGGACCCAACCCGGACTACGGCCGCAGTCCCGACCGGCGCAGTCCCGACCGGCGCAGCCCCGGCGGGCGCGGTCCGGGCTGGCGCCGTCGGAGGCCCGGACGTCCCCGGATACTCGGCGGCCTGCACTTCCATCGGGGCGTTCAACACCACCGGCCGGCGCTCGACACGGGCGATCGTGAAGGCCCGCCGCACGGCGTCGACCGCTGTGGCCGGCGAGGCGACCTGGACGAAGGCGGCCTCGCACAGGTCCGCCACCTGGCGCTGATCGACGTCCTGCGGGTTGCCCCGGCGGGTCGCGGCCGGGAGGTCGCCGGCGAAGAGGACGAGCGGGACGTCGCCCCGGGCCGCGCCCAGCAGCGGTGTCACGGTGTGGAGCAGACCCGGGCCGCACGTCACCGTGCAGACGCCGACGCCGCCGCCGGCCTGGGCGAACCCGTCGGCCATCGACACCGCCGCCGCTTCGTGGCGGGCCGAGATCATGCGCACGCCCCGGGCCTCCATGGCCGCGAACCAGGTGATGTTGGCGTCGCCCATCACGGCGAAGCCCGCCTTCACGCCTTCGGCGACGAAAGCCTCGGCCAGCGCCTCGTAGACCTTCATGGCCTCACTTCCCCCGGACGTTGACGAGCCACAGGAACCGCATGGCATTGCCGTAGTGGCGCACCAGCCCCCCGATGCGGAGCTTGCGGGCGGCCATGTCTTTCACCACCGTCTGGAACGGCTTGCCCCGCACCGGGCCGGTGATGAGGATCTGTCCCGCCAGCCGCAGTTGGGTGACGTCGAGCACGTGACGGCTCTCGGCGGTGATGACGTTGGCGTAGGCGGCACCGTTTGTCTCCCCCGTCACCTTGATGCCCTCGGGGCAGCCGGCCACGGCGCACGATTCGCCGGTGTCGGACAGCGCCAGCTTGACCGGTTGGAGGCGGCGGGCCGTCCGGGCGAAGCGCCCGGTGGAGTCGGCCTCGGCCTGCTGCGTCAACAGCATGTGGACGAGGTAGGCGGCGCCGTTGGAGCCACCTTCATCGAGGAGCACTTCGCAGCCGCCCATCAGTGGAGGACGACGGCCCGGGTGAAGGCGCCCCGCTCCAGGTCGTCGAGCGCCTGGCCGACCTCCTCCAGCTTCACCTGGTGGTCGACGAGCGAGCCGATGTCGAGCCGGCCGGCCATGAACAGGTCGACGAAGGCCGGGATGTCGCGCTTGGGTGACAGCGATCCGCCGAACGTGCCGGTCAGCGTCTTCTCCATGAGCAGGCTGTAGGTGTCGATGGGTGACGACACAGTGGCGTTCATGATGCCGATGGCCACGGTCGTCCCGCCGGGGCGGGTGGCCCGGAAGCACGCTTCGAGCGTGCCCTCGGCGCCCACAGCGTCGAAGGCGAAGTCGACGCCCCGACCGTTCGTCAGCTCGTCCACCGCGTCGCTCAGGTCGTCGGTCCCGGAGTTGACGACGGAGTCGGCGGCCACGGCCTTCGCCTTGTCCAGCTTGGTGTCGGACAGGTCGGCGGCGATGACCTTGGCCGCGCCGACCAGCCGGGCCCCGAGCATGGCGGCCAGGCCGACACCGCCCGCGCCCATCACCAGCACCGTCGCCCCCGGCGTCACCTTGGCCCGGTTGACAACGGCGCCCAGACCGGTGCCGACACCGCAGCCGAGGGCGGCGATCTTCTCCAGCGGGGCATCGGGCCGGACCTTCACCGCCGCCGCCGCCGGCACCACGGTGTGGGTGGCGAACGACGACTGGCAGAAGATGTGGTTGACGTCCCGGCTACCGTCGTGGAGCCGCATCGTCCCGTCCGGCATCTGACCGGTGAAGGCGACAGCGGCCCCGAGCTCGCAGGGCAGCTGATGGCGCACGCACGTGTAGCAGGTCCCGCAGGCGAAGGTGATGGAGCAGACCACGTGGTCCCCCACGGCCAGGTCGGTCACCCCCGGGCCGACGGCCTCCACCACACCGGCCCCTTCATGGCCGGGGACGAAGGGGAACGGCACCGGCAGGTTGCCCCGCACCATGGACAGGTCGGTGTGGCAGATCCCGGTGGCCACGAGCCGCACCAGGATCTCACCCAGCCGCGGCTCGTCGAGCTCCAGCTCCGCCACGCCGATGTCGTTGACGTCCTCGACGACGGCGGCGCGG
>JAUZEX010000002.1 GCA_030838815.1 Actinomycetota bacterium | reverse complement strand
ACGACGCCCGCCTGCGGGAGGTCGCCGAACGGGCGCTCGAGACCGTCGGGCTGACCGAACTGGCCGGCGTGCGGACCGGAACGCTGCCCTACGGCACGCTGCGCCGCATCGAGATCGCCCGGGCCCTGGCGCTCGGGCCCCGCCTGCTCATGATGGACGAGCCCGCCGCCGGGCTCGACCACGAGGAGACACTGGAGCTGGCCCGGGCCGTCCTCCACATCCAGCGGCAATGGGGGATCACCGTCCTCGTCGTCGAGCACGACCTCGACTTCGTCCGCCTCGTGGCCGGCCACGCCTTCGTCCTCGACTTCGGCCAGGTGATCGCCGGAGGCCCGGTGGAGCAGGTCCTGGCCGACGCCCGGGTCCGGGCCGCCTACCTCGGGACGGTGGATCATGGCTGAGGCGCCCCTCCTCGAGATCCGCGACGTGTGGGCTCGCTACGGCGAGATCACCGCCGTGCGCAACGTGGGGCTCACCCTCGGGCCGGGGGAGACCCTGGCCCTCATCGGCCGCAACGGGGCGGGCAAGTCGACCATGCTCCGCCTGGCGGCCGGGGTGATCCAGCCCTACGCCGGCGACGTGCGCTGGAAGGGCCGCAGCATCGTGGGGCTGACTCCCGAGCAGCGCGTCCGGAAGGGCATCGTGCTCGTGCCGGAGGGCCGGGGCATCTTCCCCGGCCTCACCGTCGACGAGAACCTCCGGATGGGTGCCTACTGGCACCGGCCGCGGGCGTCGGCGGCCCGCAAGGCACTGGAGGAGATCTACGACCTCCTCGGCGTTCTCGGTCAGCGCCGCCAGCAGCCCGCCGGCAGCCTCTCCGGAGGCGAACAGCAGCTCCTGGCCATCGGCCGGGCCCTGCTCAGCAAGCCGGAGGTGCTGCTCCTCGACGAGCCGTCGCTCGGGTTGTCGCCCAAGATGATCGAGGCGCTGTACGGGATCCTCGAGGCGCTCAAGGAACGCGGCATCGCTTTCATCCTCGTGGAGCAGTACGTGCCGCTGGCGCTGCGCCTCTGTGATCGCGTGCTCGGCCTCCAGAAGGGCACCGTCGCCATCTCCGGTGACACCGACGGCGTCGAACTCGAGCGCCTGACCGAGGTCTACATGGGCGGCAGCGAGCTGCGGGCCGAAACCTCGAAAGCCCTCCAATAGAGCCCTCCAATAGAGCCCGGCAATAGAGGACGCCAAATGACGACGGACAAGCGAGCTGGAGGAGCAGCCTTGATGAGGCGCAGAGCACTACTACGACAGGTGGCCGGCTGGAGCGTCGTGGCGGTCCTGGCCGTGGGTTGCGGGGCTCGCATCGACCCGCCGGCGGCGCAGACCGTCAGCCAGGTGGGCCCGGGCACAGCGGCGGACACGTCACAGGCGGCGGCCGGGAGCACCGCCGACACCACCGCCGACACGGCGGCGGACACCGGCGCGGCCCCGGCGACCGGGGGCGCGGCGGCACCCGCCGGGGGATCGGCCGCGGCCGGCAGCGGAACGGCGGCGGGCGCGGCGGCGGCCAGGCCGTCGACGGCCGCCGGCTCGGTTACGAAGTCCTCCGGGGCCGGCGCCCAGCAGAGCGCGGGGACGAAGTCCGGCGGCGCGGCGGCGGGCGCCGGCGGAAGTGCGGCCGGCGGGAGCGGTGGAGCCGCCGGCGGCGGCACCGGCCCGGGGGCCGGGGTGCCGCCGGACGCGGTCAAGATCGGCGGGGCGAGCTCGCAGGGCGTGACCGACAGCGAGATCAGGATCGGCGTACTGGCGCCGCTGTCCGGGGCAGCCGGCTTCCTGGGCGAGCTCGAGCTCGACGCGGTGAAGGCCTACCTCTCGGACGTCAACGCCAAGGGCGGCGTACGGGGCCGCAAGTACCGCATCATCAGCGCCGACACCAGGATGGAATCGCCCACCGAGGCGACCGGCGCCCGGCGGCTGGTGGAGGACGACAAGGTCTTCGGGCTCATCGCCACCTTCGGCGACTCGCTCTCCCCCTACGCCGCCAGCCGGGGGATCCCGACGGTGACGCTGGGCATGCTCCCCCCGGCCCATGCCTCCCGGTATCCCAACGTCTATCCCGTCGGCATGAACAACGTCATGTCCAACGCCCAGATGGCCTACTACCTGACCAAGGTGGCCAACTTCCCGGTGAAGTCGGCGGCGCTGATCTACGAGACCGCCAACGTGCCGTGGGCCCCCTGGGCCCCTTACGCCAAGAAGGCGTGGGAGTACTTCGGCATCGACGTCAAGAGCATGGACCGCTTCAACATCTCCGACGGTGACTGCACCCAGCTGGTCCTCAAGATCCGCAACCTCGGGGTCGACTTCTGGCAGATCGCCGAGAGCCTGGGCTGGCCGCTGTGCCAGGCCGCCATGGCCCGGCAGAACTACACGCCGAAGTTCGGCCGGGGCGGCCCCTACACCGACGACGTCAACTTCGTCGGTCAGGTCGGCCAGGCGTCGGACGGGATCTACGCCATGAGCAACGGCGTGCAGATCATGAAGAACAAGGGGCAGCCCTGGCCCTTCGACCCGAGCGGCGTGGCGCCGTCGGTCGACCGCTTCGTCAACTCCATGAAGCAGTTCAGCCCGAAGAGCGCCGACGACATCGGCCTCGAGGGGATCTGGGCCCAGGACTTCTGGACCTCGGCCAAGCTCCTCGACGACGCCATCTCCCGCCAGGTCGACGCCGTCACCTGGAAGGGTGTCAACGGCTGGATCCAGAGCCAGAAGAGCTGGAACGGCGGCCTCATCGCCCCGGCCAACTTCGACCCGAAGTGCAAGAGCGGCTCGGCGGCGTGGATCTTCCAGTTCAAGTGGAACGGCAGCCGGCTGGTGGAGAGCGACTGGCAGCCCTACGGGGGCTACAAGCCGTTCCCCGACGAGCTGAAGAACTTCGTCATGCCCGGCGCCGGCGACTGCTGGCTGACCGCCATGGCCGACGCCGAACTGAAGTAGGGAGGCTCATGACGACGCAGGTCACGAAGACGCTGGCCGAGTTCGACGCCGAGCTGGCCCAGGAACACATCAACGGCCAGTGGCTCTACGACCGGCTCCTGGAGCAGCTGATCGGAGGCCCCAGGCCGGCGGGCGTGCCGTACCTCTGGCGCTGGGACCACATCTACGCCCGGCTGGTGGAGGCGTGCGACGTCCTCCCGGAGAGCTTCACCGCTCGCCGCAACCTCGCCTTCGTGAACCCCGGACTGCAGCGGGGGACGACGCACACGATCACGATGGGGATGCAGATGCTGAAGCCGGGCGAGATCGCCTGGGCCCATCGCCACTCGATGGCCGCCATCCGCTTCGCCCTCCAGGGGGGTGCAGGGCTGGCCAGCGTCGTCGACGGCGAGGTCTGCCCCATGGAGGACTACGACCTCGTCCTCACCCCCCGCTGGACGTGGCATGACCACGAGAACGAGACCGACACGCACCCCGTCTGGCTCGACGTCCTCGACCTGGGCCTCGTGATGAGCCTCAACGCCGCCTTCTACGAGCCCTACGGCGAGGAGCGGCAGCCGAAGCGCCCCGGGGACGGGGAGTACCTCCAGGCCCGGGCCGGCCACCTCCGGCCGACCTGGGAACGGCCGAAGCTCGACCACGTGCCCCACCGGTATCCGTGGCGGGAGGTCGAAGCGGAGCTGATGCGCCTGGCCGACCAGCCCGGCAGCCCCTACGACGGCGTGGCGCTGGAGTACGCCAACCCGATGACGGGCGGGCCGACCCTGCCCACGATGAGCTGCTGGATCCAGCGTCTCCGTCCGGGGCAGGTGACGGAACCCCACCGGCACACCTCGAGCAGCGTCTACTGCGTCGTGCGGGGCGAGGGCTCCACCGTCGTCGGGGGCGAGGAGCTGCAGTGGGGCAGGCATGACGCCTTCTGCGTGCCCAACTGGTCGATGCACCACTTCGTGAACCGGTCGGCGACCGACGACGCCGTCCTGTTCTCCGTCAACGACGTCCCGGCCCTCCGGGCCCTCGGCCTGTACTTCGAGGAGCCGGAGCGGTCCCTCCACCAGCAGGACCCGCCCGCCGTGCCGGGCAACCTCCGACCCCCGAGAACGACGCAAAGGAGCTGACATGAGCGAAGGACCGGTGGAGTTCTTCTCCGAGGAGTGGTGCGTCAAGGCGACCGAGCTGTGGAACACGGTCGCCACCCCGCTCTTCGTCGACCCCGACAACTACAACTACAAGCTGGAGTGGCGCACCCCCGACGGCCGTGTCAACCAGATGATCGCCGACCACGCCAAGGCCGTCGACTGGTGGGTCGGGAAGAAGCTCCCCGACGAGGAGATCGGCTTCATCGTCGAGGCTCCCGAGGCGAACTTCAAGAAGGTCGCCGAAGGCAAGCTCGACCCGGTGGGAGCGGTGGCGGCCAAGCGGATCCACCTCAAGAAGGGGCCCATGACGGCGCTCATCAAGGAGGCCACGGCCTTCAAGACCTTCATGGAGCACTGGGGCGACATCGACACGAAGTGGACCGATTGACAAAACGATCGACACGCAAGTAGATTTAATTCGTCACCCCGGCTGATAAGGAGTTGAACGTGAGCCAGGTTCTCGCCAAGTCCACCGGCATGAAGGCCCAGCCTCCGATGTCCGAGGCGGAGGCCAAGGAGCAGGTGGCCCGGCTGTTCGAGATCACGATGGCGGAGTGCGACGCCCGCATCACGCAGAGCCGCTTCATGACCGAACTCAAGGCGGGGACGCTGCCGCAGGGGGCCATCCAGAAGTTCTGGCTGAACTGGACGAGCTTCGTCTTCGAGATCAACAACTTCATCCAGGTCGCCTACCAGCGCCACCTGGGCCTCTTCAAGGAGCACCTCGACCTGTTCGCCGTCTTCGCCGACAAGGTCGCCGACGAGCTCATCCACCCCAAGGCCCCCGGCCACCTGCTGACCGTGTGGAAGCAGGGGGAGATCTTCGGGTTGACCATGGACGAGATGATCAACAACGAAATGCTGCCCGAGTGCCGGGCGCAGCTGGAGTGGCACCGGGGTCTCCTCTACGAGGGCACGCTGCTCGAGTTCTGGGCCGCCATCACCTACGAGGAGTACATCGGGCACTGGTCCAAGATGTTCCGCGAGGGCCTGGAGGGCATGGGTTACGCCAGCGAGCGGGCGCCGTACTTCCACACCCACGAGGAGGCGGACCTCGAGGAGCACGACGGCGTGATGGGCCACGGCGAGTTCAACCGGGCCGTCATCGCCCGCCTCTACCAGACGGGCAACACCCAGACCCGGCCCGGGTTCAGCGCCGAGTACGCCGCCCTCACCGGGCCCTACTACATGGGGATGTTCGTCGACGCCTGCTACCAGCAGGCCACGGGGAGCTAGGACAGGGGATGGCGACGCCCAGAGGGCGGGAAGTCGACGCGCGGGGTGACCGGGGGCCGGTCGTCGCCTTGACACCGGACACCACGGAGTGGGCACCCCACCCGTTCGCCCCGGGACTCGACCAGGCCGTGCTGCTGTCGCACCGCGACCACGGCGCCGACGCCACCGTCTACCTGTACCGATCGGTCAACGCCGGCGGAGACGCCGGCCCGGCCGACGTCCCCCTGCACCAGCACGACGCCTGCGACGACATCAGCTACGTGCTCGAAGGATCGGCGACGATCGACATCGAGGGTCACGGCACGATCGTGCTCACCCCCGGCTCGTTCGTGCGGGTCCCGGCAGGAACGAAGCACCGCATCCACGGCGTCAGCGCCGACTTCCGGGCGATCAACATCTTTGCCCCTCCCCGGGACTGAACCAACCAAGGAGCGAACACCAATGCCCGCAACCATCGTGGCCGGTCCGGAGACCGAGGTCCGGATCTCCAAGGAGGACATCGCCGGCGGCCGGGACGTGACGGCGAACGAACTCCGCTACACGCCCCTGGAGTACCAGGAACTCGTGGTCGGCCTGCTGTGGGGCCACGCCGCCGGTGAGGCGTTCGTGCTGGAGCACGAGACGTTCTCCCACTGGGCCACCGATGCGCCCCGGGCCGAGGACCGGTTCATGGTCGTCACGACGATCAAGGAGGAGCTCGAGCACGCCCTCGAGGGCTGGCGGCTCCTCCGTCAGCTCGGCGACCTCGTCGACTGGACCGACCTCCTCCCGACCCGGCCGAAGGGCTCGCGCTACGAGGGCTTCCGCCACCCGACCACCGACTGGGCCGAGTTCGCCGCCATCTCCGCGCTCACCGACCGGGTCGGGTGCTTCCAGCAGGAAGAGCAGCTGGCCTGCTCCTACCTGCCCTACGCCGATGCCATCCAGAAGGTCTACTTCCCGCTGGAGAAGGGCCACGCCGCCCGGGGCCGCTTTTGGCTCCGCCAGCTGTGCCAGACCGACGAGGGTCAGGCCCGGGCCCAGAAGGCGGTGGACCTGTGGTGGCCGCGGGCCCTCGACATGTTCGGCCGTTCCGAGAGCAAGCGGCAGTACACGTTCATCGAGTACCGGCTGAAGACCCGGACGAATGAGCAGCGCCGCACCGAGTTCATCAGCACCGTGGGGCCGGAGCTTGAGTCCTACGGGCTCACCGTGCCGGACAACATGGTCGGCCGTAAATATTTCTAGGCCACGCAGCCCTCAGGAGAGCGCCCGGCG
>JAUZEX010000911.1 GCA_030838815.1 Actinomycetota bacterium | reverse complement strand
GCGCCGCGGCCGGCCGAGATGCGAAGCAGGAACGAGCCCGACGCTGGCGAATCTAACTCTAGTGACTTACTAGACTTGGTGTAGATTTGATCGGTGCCGAGTGCTCGCTCCACAGGCGGGGTCGACCCGCCTGACCGAAAGGACTCTTGTGTCTGACAGCAGCAGTCCCGACCGCATCCTTGATTGCCGTCACCTGTCGTGTCCGCTTCCGGTGGTGAGGACGGCGCAGGCCATCAAGGAGCTCGACGCCGGCCAGGTGCTGCTCGTGATGGCCACCGATCCGGGATTCGCTCTCGACATCCGGGCCTGGTCGTCGCGGGCCGGCCACGACCTCATGGACGTCGCCGAAGACGGCGGCGCCTACCACGTCCTGCTGCGCCGCAGCTGAGCTGATCAAGCATCCCCCCGGAGGAATCGATGAGCGAGAACAACGGCCAGAAGCGCATGTCCGTGGTGTGCTGGAGCGGCGATCTGGACCGGGTGTGGCCCGTCCTGATCCTGTCGACCACCGCCGCCGCCTCGGGCCTCGAGGTGAACGTCTTCTTCACCTTCTGGGGCCTGCGGGTCCTGCAGCGCAACGACGTCCGGATCACGGGCCAGAACTGGATGCAGAAGGGCGAGTCCCTCGTCGACCGGGGCGGGACGGACCACCTCAAGCTCGGCAAGATCCACTTCGGCGGCGCCGGCACGAAGATGATCAAGAAGCTGGCCGACTCGTACAACGTCGCTTCGCCGACGGAGCTCCTCGACATGGCCAAGGACCTCGGCGTCAACCTGCACCCCTGCCAGATGACCATGGACCTGTACGGGCTCACCAAGGACGACTTCATCGACGGGCTCGGCGCCCCGATGGGGGCGGCGAGCTTCATCGACATGGCCGCCGATTCGGACATCACGCTCTTCATCTGACCGCCGCTGTTCCTGACGAGGAGCCCCGACGTCGTGTCCCTCGAGAACTTCCCCACCTTCCCGGCCGCCCGGATCGGGTTGGAGCCGCCGACCGTCGCCATCGTCGGTGGCGGAGCCAGCGGGCTGCTCACCGCCGCCCAGCTGCTCCGCCACCGCGCCCCGGTCCGGATCGTGCTGGTCGAGGAACGCCCGCGGCTGGGTCGGGGCGTGGCCTACGACACGACCTGCGACGCCCATCTCCTCAACGTCCCGGCGGCCGGCATGAGCGCCTACCCCGACGACCCGGGCCACTTCACCCACTGGGCCCGCACCCGCCGTCCGGAGGCCCACGCCGGTTCCTTCCTGCCCCGTCGCCTCTACGGCGAATACCTGGAGTGGTGCCTCGACCAGGAGATCGGGGAGCCCCGGCGCCGGACGACGTTCACCGCCGTCCGCGGACGGGTGACGGGTGTAGCGCCCGCTCCCGACGGGGTGCGCCTCGACCTGGCTGACGGCGGCACCGTGTGGGCCGACACGGTCGTCCTCGCCCTCGGAAACTCGGCGGCCCCCGCCCGGGAGCCGGCTGCGGCCGAGCCCGGTGGCGCCGTGCGCGACGCCTGGCAGGCGGGCGCACTGGAGAATCTGCCGCCCGGTCGCCCGGTGGCGCTCGTCGGCACCGGCCTCACCGCCGTGGACGTCATCGTGTCCCTCGACGAGGCCGGGTTCGGCGGCAAGATCCACGCCGTCTCCCGCCGGGGCCTCCTGCCCCGGGCCCACCAGCCGGTCCCGCCGGCCGTCGCCCTCCTCCTCACCGGAGGCCCCGGCCAGCCCACCTCCGCCCCGACCTCTCTCAGCGACGAGCGGGACGGGGCGTGGCCGCGGACCGCCCGCGCGCTGGTGGCGACCTTGCGGGCGGAGGTCGACCGGGCCGCCGCCGCCGGCCGCGACTGGCGCACGGTGGTCGACGGGCTCCGCCCCCACACCCAGGCCCTGTGGGCGTCGCTGCCCGAGCCGGAACGGGCCCGCCTCCACCGCCACGCCCTGCGCTACTGGGAAGTGCACCGTCACCGCATGGCCCCCGAGATCGCCGAACGGGTGGACGCCCTCCGTCGCTCCGGCCGTGTGGAGATCATCGCCGGGCGCGTCGTCTCAATCACGCCCGGGCTCGACGGCGGTGCGGACCTGGCCCTCCGCCCCCGCCGGCGCATGACCGGCTCCTCCCCGGGTCCGGCCGACGTCGTGATCGAGGCGGCCACGGTCATCCGCTGCACCGGCCCCACGGAGCGGCTGGCTTCGGCCGGCGACCCGCTCCTTGACGGGCTCTTCCGCCGGGGCGACGCCCGCCCCGGCCCGCTGGGCCTCGGCCTCGACGTCGACCGCGACGGCCGGCTCGTGGGCGAGGGCGGCCGGCCGTCGGACACCTTGTGGGCCGTCGGCCCTCTGCGCCGGGGCGCCCTGCTGGAGACGACCTCCGTCCCGGAGATCCGGGAGCAGGCGGCCGCCCTGGCCCGAGTTCTGCCCGACTCCGTTCTGGCCGCGCAATCCGGCTCCACTCTCGAGGAGGCTTTGTGAGCCACGAACCCGTCATCAGTGTCTACATCGTGGAGACGCCCGGGCTGGGCGACCGCTCCTACCTGGCCACCGACGGCCGCCTGGCCGTCGTCGTCGACCCCCAGCGCGACATCGAGCGGGTCCTGGCGGTGGCCGACGGACTCGGCGTGCGCATCACCCACGTGCTCGAGACGCACATGCACAACGACTACGTCTCCGGCGGCCTGGCCCTGGCCGAGGCCAGCGGCGCCGTCTACGTCGTCGCCGCCGCCGAAGAGGTCGCCTTCGACCACCTCGGGGTCGCCGACGGCGACGAAATCGTCTCCGGAGCGATCCGCATCCAGGTCGTGGCCACCCCGGGCCACACCGCCCATCACGTCGCCTACGTCGTGGCCCACGCCGGGACCGGTGTCGTGGCCGGCAGCTTCACCGGCGGGTCGCTCCTGTTCGGGACCGTCGGCCGCACCGACCTGACCGGACCGGAGCACACCCACCACCTCACCCGGGCCCAGTGGCGCTCCGTCCGGCGCCTGGCCGGGTCGCTCCCCGACGCCGCCGCCGTCTGGCCGACGCACGGGTTCGGCAGCTTCTGCTCCGGCGCCGGTGGCTCGGGGGCGACGGAGTCCACCGCCGGCGCCGAACGGGCGGGCAACAACGCGTTGCTCCTCGACGAGAAACCGTTCGCGGCGGCTTTCATCGCCGGTCTCGGCCCCTACCCGGCCTACTACCGGCACATGGCGCCGCTCAACCGGTCAGGCCCGACGACGATCCCCCCGGACCTCCCCGCCGCGCTGCGCTCCGATGAGGTCAGGGCCCGGCTGGCGGCCGGCGAGTGGGTGGTCGACCTGCGCCTCCGCGGCCGCTTCGCCGAGGCCCACCTGCCCGGAGCGGTCAACGTGGAGAACGGCACGCCCGTCGCCACCTACATCGGCTGGGTCGTTCCCTGGGGCGCACCGCTCACCCTGATCGGCCCCGACGAGGAGACGCTCGAGGCCGCCCGCATCGCCCTCGGCCGGATCGGGATCGAGCCCGTGGCCCGGCATGTGGCGGGGGACTGGCCGACGAGCGAGCTCGGGCCCGCCTATCCCGTCCGGAGCTTCGACGACCTGGCCGCCGCTCAGGGGGACGGGCTCCGGCTCACGATCCTCGACGTCCGTGCCGCCGACGAATGGAGCGACGGGCATCTGCCCGGAGCTCTCCACATCCCGTGGCACGACCTCGCCGCCCGCGTCGCCGAACTGCCACGCGACCGCGACATCTGGGTCCACTGCGCCGCCGGCTTCCGGGCCGCCATCGCCGCCTCGCTGCTCCAGCGCGCCGGCCGCCGCCCAGTCCTCGTCGACGACCGGTGGTGGCGGGCCTACGACGCCGGCCTGGAGGTCGAGGAAGCGGCCTGAGGCACCACCCTCCTGGAGCCGGTGATAAGACTCCGAGGCTCTCCTGAGGCCCTCGCTGGGCACGACCCGGCCGGTCTCAGGGAACGGGGTCCACCACCCCGCCAACGCCCCCATCTTCCGAGGCGGGTCGAGGCGGGGTGGTGGGCTGTGAACTACAGGTCGTCGAGCAGCTCGAGGAGCAGCAGAGACACGCTGTAGTGGAGACAGAAGCGCGTCCGGAGATCGTCGGCCGGAGCGGCGGCGTGGTCGCACATCAGCACGCCGTCGTGGTCGTAGCGGAGATTGTCCGAGCACGTCACCGGATGGTGCGGGCGAACCCCGGCGTCCACTTCGACGAAGGCGCTCGACGCGCTGAGGATGGGCTGGAGCGGGCTCTCGCCGGCTTCGGAATACGCGATCGGGTTCACGTTGGCGTCTTCGCCGAACTCCACCCCGGGCCCTCTTTGGCGGCGTCGCAATGGGCGGCTATCGACCCCCTTGTGCCGGCGCTCTCGCCTTTGGAGTCGTGCGGGAAGGACTTGCGGGACCGGGCCACGAACAATCTCCTTAAGTCAAGCAACTTAATTGAGATACTAGACTTCTAAGGAGCTCGTGGTGATCCGCATTCCCCGCCCCCGCCGGCCGTTCGCCGCCGCCTTGCTCATACTCACGCTCGTCGGTGTGGCCTCCGCCGGAAGGACCCCGGCGCTGGCGGATCAAGCCGCGCCCGTCCCCGTCTCCGGAGGCAACTGGCTGGCGGCCCGCGACGGCGGCATCTTCGCCTTCGGGAATGCCCCCTTCGCCGGGTCGACGGGCTCGATCGTGCTGAACAAGCCGATCGTGGGATTCGCGGCCACCCCCACGAGCCGGGGGTACTGGTTCACCGCCAGCGACGGCGGGGTGTTCGCCTTCGGCGACGCCAAGTTCTTCGGTTCCACCGCTTCGACCCCGCTCGGCCAGCCCATCGTCGGAATGGCCCCGACACCCACCGGCAAGGGCTACTGGCTCGTCGCCCGCGACGGCGGAGTGTTCGCCTTCGGCGACGCCCGGTTCCTGGGCTCCACCGGTTCGCTCCCGCTCACCGAGCCCATCGTGGGCATGGCGCCCACTTCCACGGGCCAGGGCTACTGGCTGGCCGCTCGCGACGGCGGCGTCTTCGCCTTCGGCGACGCCTCCTTCCTTGGCTCCGTCGCCTCCATCCACCTCGACCACCCCGTCGTGGCCATCGCCGGCACCCCTGCAGGCAACGGCTACTTCCTGGCCACCGAGGACGGCGGCGTCTTCGCCTTCGGTGCGGCCAAGTTCGTCGGGTCGCCGGCCGTGAACCACCTGAGCTTGAACCGGCCGGTGGTCGGCATCGCCGTCACGTCGACCGGGAAGGGCTACTGGCTGGCCGCCGAAGACGGCGGGGTGTTCAATTTCGGCGACGCCCGCTACTTCGGCTCGGCGGCCTCGACGCCCCTCAACCAGCCGATCGTCGGCCTCGCCGCCAGCAACCTCTGACCGCCATGGGATATCGCGTCTCCGCCAAGGTCGACTACGCCGTACGGGCCGCCGCGTCGCTCGCCGCGACCCAGCTCAGTGTTCCTGGCGGAGCGACGATGTCCAGGGCTGAGGATCTCGCCCGAGACCTGGCCATCCCGCCCCGTTTCCTGGTGAACATTCTCAGTGACTTGCGCCGAGCGGGTCTGGTGGCCAGTCAGCGGGGTGCCCAGGGCGGGTATCTGCTCGCCCGCGGCGCGGCCAACGTCACGGTCGGCGAGGTGGTGAAGGCCGTTGATCCCGAGCTGCTCCCGGAGCAACACAGCAAGGCGTTGAGCGAGTTGTGGAACCGGGTTTCGGACGCCGTCGACACCATTCTCGACGGCGTCAGCCTGGCCGACCTGGTGCTGGCCGGCGGATTTGCAGCTGCCCCATCTCGGGTCCCGTGCAGGAAAGAGGGCATTGCCGGCGAACCTTATCTCTAGTAATGTACTAGACATAGTCTAGATTGGTGGGGGACCGTGAACAGCTCGGGCAAGAGGACACACCAGACAGACATTTGGTCCGGGTCGGAGCCGTTCGACGAGCTTCCGTGCCTCGCCCCCATCGGCGGGGTCCCGGCCATCTCGTGGGCCTTCGGCGACGACCTCCTGGAGGAGATCGACAGCCTCCTGGACGACCAGGACGTGCTCGTCAGCTTCTGGCAGGCTCCCGGCCAGTAACGGGCGTCTCAGCGCAAGTAGGGATTGGTCGGGGCGGGGATGGTGCGCAACTCCGTGGCGTCGAGGACGGGGGGTCGCTCGTCTTCGGCGGCGCGGCGTTCGGGGCGCCAGGTGCCGGTGATCTCGAGCCAGGTGTCGGCGGCGGGCCACGGCGGGGCGAGCCCCCGGATGGCGACCCGCAGGGGACGGGCGTCGGCGGCGCAGCACGTCACGACGAAACGGGTGAGGAGGAAGCCACCGCCCCGGGCGTCAGGGGTGACGAACCCGACGAGGCGGACGGGCGCTCCCCGCACGGAACGTCCCTCGTCGTAGATCGCCCGCCCGACGAACTCCTTCAGGGACAGGTCGACCGGCCCGCCGGGAACGGCCGCCGCGGGCAGCGGCCCGAAGTCGGCCCGGGCCCGAGGGGGCAGCGTGGCCGCCGCCCGGTTGGCGGCGAAGGCGCCCAGCGGACGCGGAACCACGACGGCGATCGCCAGGATGGGTGCCACCAGGAGCCAGGCGACCCGGGACGCCCCGGCGTGGTCGTGGCCCCCGTGTGTATCGGTGGCTCCGACCTGGGCCGCCCGTCCCGGTCGGAGGAGGACGACTCCGCCCAGCACCACCAGGACGGCGCCGGCCAGCGCCAGCACCGGGCCCATGGCGGGGCGGATGTAGGCCAGGTGGGCGTCGGTGAGGCCGAGGCGCAGGGCCAGAGCGCCGAGGGCGAGGACGATGCCGGCCTGGGCGTCGTCGTTCATCGGAGCAGCAACCCCCCGACGATGACGGCGGAGGCCAACGCCACGACGAAGGTGGCGGGCGCGAAGCGGACGGCGAAGGAACGCCCGAACGTTCCGGCCTGGAGGGCGATCAGCTTCACGTCGACGGCCGGGCCGACCACCATGAAGGCCAGCCGGGCGATGGGCGAGAACTGGACCAGGCTGGCGGCCACGAAGGCGTCGGCCTCGGAGCAGACGGCCAGGAGCACGGCGAGGAGTGCCAGCGTGACCACCGCTCCGGGGCCTGATCCGCCGAGGCCGTCGAGCAGCGAGCGGGGCACGAGGACCTGGAGGGTGGCGGCGGTGGCGGCCCCGAGCACGAGGAAGCCGCCGGCGTGACCGAAGTCGTGGCGGGCGGTGGCGGAAAAGACGGCGAGGCGGCTGTCGGTGGCGACATCCGATTTCCCGTGCCCGTCGGCGACCAGTGCCTGCCGCTCCGTCCAGGCGGGGCGGCCGAACCGGGCCCAACCGAGCCCGACGACGACCGCGGTGAGGAATGAGGCCAGGAACCGGGCCACGACCACGTCGGGACGGC